>NZ_JBMNDS010000092.1:0-38903 GCF_052543295.1 Streptomyces sp. SAS_270 | reverse complement strand
CCCCCCCCCCCCCCCCCCCCCCCCCCCCCCGCCGGAGCTGGACGGCCCGGCGCTCGCCGATGTCCTCTGGCTCGCGTCCCGGATGGCCGACGGCGCGGACCGGGGATCCGCCGTGCCCGGGCCGCAGCAGCCCGCGGGAGCGGTGCCACCGGAGCCCAGGCCGACTTCGGCGCCGGAGCCGGCGGGTTCGGAGAGCGTCGTTGCGCCCGAGGAAAGGGAGCCCGTCGCTCCGGGACGCGACGTGCACGAGCGGCTGCCCGGCGCGCGGGAGCAGATCCGGGGTGACGCGGTGGACGCGCCACGGGCCGGCGGCCTGCCCCGGCGCCTGGAGGTGACCCGTGCGCTGCGGCCCTGGAAGCGGCCGTGGCCGCAGGGCCGCAGAACAGTCCTGGACGTCGATGCCACCGTGGAGGCGTACGGGCGCAGCGGCGAACTGATTCCGGTGTTCGGGCCCGCCCCGGAACGCTGGTTCGACCTCGTGCTGGTGGTGGACCGCTCCCCGGCGATGGGGGTGTGGCGGGAGACGATCGCCGACTTCACGGCCGCGCTGAACTGGCTCGGCGCGTTCCGTTCACTGCATGTGCGCGAGCTGCGATTCAAGGGCGGCGGTCCCGAACTCCGCGACGGCTTGGGCCGGTTGATGGGACCGGACCAGTTGCGCTCGTCCGACGGGCGTCGGCTGGTGGTGGTCGTGTCCGACTGTGCGGCTGCCGGCTGGCGGGAACCGGAGATCTGGAGCCGAGTGCGCAGCTGGTCGCAGTCCACGCCGGTCGCCCTGCTCAACCCGCTGCCGCAGAAGCTGTGGCGCAGGACGGGGCTCGATCTGCCGACGGTCCGGGTCTCGACGGGTACGCCGGGCGCGTCCGCCTCCCATCTGGTCTTCGACGCACCGCTTTTGCTGCCGGACCGCGCTGACTTCACCTCGGCCGGCCACTGGCTGCCCGTCTCTGTCCTGTCGATGTCCCCGCAGGTGGTGGACCGCTGGTCACGCACCCTGATGCGGAGCGCTCCGGAGGGCTGCGGGGCGGTCCTTGTCCCGCGCGAGGGACGGACGGAGAGGCCGCCGCCACTCCGCTCGGCGACCGCTGCCGCGGAGGGATTCCTGCACACGGCCTCGCGTTCCGCGACACGCCTGGCCGTGCTGTGCTCCGCCTTCGACCGGCTGAGCATGCGCCTGCTCCACCTCATCCGCGAGGAGCTCGTGCCCGAAGCGGAGGCGGCCGATCTGGCCGAACTGCTCACCAGCGGGCTGTTCCTGCTGCACACCGAGGAGGACGAGACGGTCGAGCTGAGCCTGCCGCAGGACGTGCAGCTACGGCTCAGGAAAGAGCTCGCGGATCATGAGATTTGGCGCCTTTACCAAGCGCTGAGCACGTATGTGGCGTCCCGGATGGGTGGCGGTGGAGACCTGCTCGCGGTGACGCGGGACCCGGGAGGGACGGAACTCCCCGCGGAACTCCAGCCGTTCGGGGAGGCGTCGCAGCGGACGCTGGAACTGCTCGGCCTCTCCGAGGACGGCCTCGTGGACGACAGTGCGGGGCAGGAGCCGGAGGAGGAGTTCGTCGGCGCGTCGCTCCCGCCGTCCGAGCCGTACGGGGATACGGGGGAGACGGAGGAAGAGCTCGAACAGGCCACGTCAGTGGCGGAACCGGAATACCTTCCACGACTTGCTCCGGTACACGGGGCAGGGGCGGACAACCGACCCTATTTCTTCCTGAGTTACGCTCACACACCGGCCTGGGGGTCGGGCGGCGCAGACCCCGATCACTGGGTGCACCTGCTCTACAGGGACCTGTGCGACCACATCATGGCTCTGACGGACCTCCCGGCCGGGGCCCCGGCCGGCTTCATGGACCGGGACCTACGGCCGGGGGAGGGCTGGTCGGAGAAGCGCAGCGAATACCTGGCCACCTGCCGGGTGTTCGTGCCGCTGCTCTCCCCGCGCTACTTCACCAGTGAGAGCTGCGGGCGGGAGTGGTTCGCGTTCAACGAGCGTGTGGTGCGAGCGAGGGCCACCGGGACCGCACCGGCCACCGCCATCGTCCCCGCGCTGTGGACGCACATGGACTACACCCAACTCCCGGACTCGGTACGGCACATCCACATGGACTCCGCCGCGTTCGGGGACCGTTACGCGGCCAACGGGATCTACGGTCTGATCAAGCTCAACCGGCTGCGCGACGAGTACGAGGAGATCGTGCTCGGGCTGGCCCAGCGCATCGTGCAGGTCGCCCACGAGTCGCCGTTGCCGCCGGCCCGGCCGCGGTCCTACTCTTCCACGCCGAGTGCCTTCAAGCCCCGCGGCGAGGGACCCCGCCACATCCATCTGACGGTGGCCGCACCCACGCGGGACAGTATTCCGGAGCGTCGGGACGTGCGCCCGTACGGTGAGGACGCGCGGGACTGGAATCCCTACCCTTTGGAGTCGAGGCGTCCACTGGTCTCCCTCGCCGAGGACCTGATCCGCTCGCTGGACTACCGGATCACGGTGTCCTCCTTCGACGACGATGCCGGCGAGGGCATGTGGGGGGAGGACCCGGGCAAGGCGGCACCGAGCCGTCCGGGCATTCTCCTCGTCGACCGCTGGGCGCTCACCGACGACGAACGCCGGCGCAGGCTCAAGGCGTTCGATGCGGCGGCGAGTCCGTGGGTCACCGCGATCGTTCCGTGGGACCGGGCCGACCTGCAGGGGCAGGGCGAGGAGGGTCACAGGCTCTCGGACGACCTGGAACGCACCCTGCCGTCGATCCTCGACCGCCAACGGCGCACCGACTTCCGGGCGGCGGTCACCGGCGTACCGACTCTGAAGGCTTTCACGGACCTGCTCCCCGCCGTCGTCGCCCATACGACCCGGCAGTACCTCAAGCATGCCGAGGCCCATCCGCCCCCGAGCCCGCACCTCCCCCGACCGCGCCTGATGGGGCCCATAGCTCCCCCATCCCACGAACGCGACTCCGACTCCGACCCCTGACGGCCACCTCGCCGGTCAGAACCCCATGGTCAGCGCCCCCGCATGGCTGACCGCGACACTGTGCGTCACACACCCGGTGTCCGTCAGCAGATGCAGCAGGAAGGCCGTGGGCTCGTCGACGTACCCCACCGGCCCGTCGGCGCGCACGTTGAAGTTGCTCTGCAGGTGAGTGCTCGGCGCCGTCACCACCGTGCTGCCGGCGAACTCCGCGGTGACCGTCCGGTGCACATGGCCCGCCAGTACCCGCACGACATGCGGATGCCGTCCGATCACCTTGCCGAACGCTTCGGCATCCTCCATGCGCATGCCGTCGAGATACGGAATGCCGATGTCGACCGGCGGATGGTGCACACATACGAAGGCGGGCACGTCGGCGCGAGCGGACAGGATCTCGTCGAGCCGCTGCAGCTGCTCGGCGCCCAGGCGTCCCGACGGGGATCCCTGCACCTTGGAACTGAGGACGACGAGGGTGGCGTCGGGATACTCCACCGCGTACGGGAAGACATGGGTGCCGCCCACATGTGGGCCGCCGCCGAAGACGTTCAGCAGGGTGTCGGGATCGTCGTGGTTGCCGGGCACCAGGTGCAGCGGCACAGGGAAGCGTGCGATCAGCTCCCGCAGCGTCGCGTACTCGTCGGCATGACCCCGGTCGACCAGATCACCGGTGACGACCACGCAGGTGGGCCGGGGATCAAGGGCCAGGATGCTGCCCAGAGCCCGGGAGAACCGGGTCAGCCGCTCTCCCGCCGGAAGTCCCGTCGTCAGATGCGGATCACTGAGGTGCGCCACGGAGAAGACCATGCCCGTACGCTTCCGGCCGCGCGGGCGCTCGGCAAGTGATCCCGCTGTGGGCGAACACGAACGCCTCCCGCCCTCGGGCGCGTGTTCTCCTACCAGGCGGACCGGACGGCGCCGGTCACCCAGATCGAGGCGGCCGGGCTCGGCGCTCAGCCGTTCGCCTCCGCCGCCACCGCGCGGGCCCAGCGGTAGTCCGCCTTGCCGCTCGGTGAGCGTTGGATGGTGTCCGTGATGACCAGCTGGCGCGGGATCTTGTAGCCCGCGAGGTGGGTACGACAGTGGGTCTGGATGTCCGCCAAAGACGGGGGACCGGACCCTTCGCGCAGCTGCACCACCGCCGCGACGTGGTTGCCCCACGTCTCGTCCGGGACCCCGGCGACCAGGGCGTCGTACACGTCGGGATGTGACTTCAAGGCCTGCTCGACCTCTTCGGGGTAGACCTTCTCGCCGCCGGTGTTGATGCACTGGGAGCCGCGGCCGAGAACGGTGACGATGCCCTCTTCGTCGACGGTGGCCATGTCGCCGAGCAGCACCCACCGCTCGTCGCCCTTCCGGAAGAAGGTCTCGGCGGTCTTCTTCGGGTCGTTGTAGTAGCCGAGGGGCACGTGGCCGCACTGCGCGACACGTCCGATCTCGCCGGGCGCGACCGGTTCGTACGTGGCCGGATCCACCACCTGCGTACGGGAGTTGACGCGGATCCGGAAGCCCCGATCGGGCCCCGAGTCGGCGGTCGCCGTGCCGTTGAAGCCGGACTCCGAGGAGCCGAAGTTGTTCAGCAGCATCACGTTCGGGACGAGCGCCTGGAACTGCTCGCGCACCGTCTCCGACATGATCGCGCCCGACGAGGAGACGCTGAACATCGAGGAGCAGTCGGCCCCCTTCATGGGTCCGTTCAGCGCGTCGATGAGCGGCCGCAGCATCGCGTCGCCGACCAGCGACATGCTGGTGACCTTCTCCTTCTCGATGGTCCGCAGGACTTCCTCGGGGACGAACTTGCGGTGGATGACGATGCGTTGGCCGAAGTTGAAGCCGATGAACGCGGTCAGCGTCGACGTGCCGTGCATGAGCGGGGGAGCGGGGAAGAAGGTGATTCCCGCGCCGCCGGCAGCGACGCGTTCGGCCAGCTCCTCCGGTTTCTTGACCGGCTCACCCGTGGGCGCGCCACCACCGAGGCCCGAGAAGAACAGGTCCTCCTGGCGCCACATCACTCCCTTGGGCATGCCGGTGGTGCCGCCGGTGTAGATGATGAACTGGTCGTCGGGCGACCGCGGCCCGAAGCCCCGCCCGGCGGATCCGCCGCTCTCGGCGTCGGTGAAGGCGACGGCGGGCAGTGCGGGCGAACCGGGCGCGGGGTTCCCCACCCGGACCAGGTGCCGCAGTTTCGGTGCTCGCGGCAGCGTCGCCGCGACCCGCTCGGTGAACTCCGTGTCGAAGACCAGGGCTGCCAGGTCCGCGTCCTGGTAGAGGTAGACCAACTCCTCTTCCACGTAGCGGTAGTTGACGTTGACGGGGACGATCCGGGCCTTGAGGCACGCGAGCACCGTCTGCAGGTACTCGATGCCGTTGTAGAGGTGGAGCCCGAGGTGCTCGCCGGGCCGGATGCCGGTGTCGACGAGGTGGTGGGCGATGCGGTTGGCCGCCGCGTCCAGCTGCGCGTAGGTCAGCCGGCGCTCCGCGCCCGTGCCGGGGTGGTCGATGTACACGAGTGCCTCGCGGTCCGGGACCACGTCGACGACCGACTCGAACAGGTCGGCAAGGTTGTACTCCACCGCTCCTCCTGGCCGTTCATTGCTCGTGGGCTGCCCTGGCGTCCATCGCTTCGACGGTCATCAGAGCAAAGGGGGGCGCAACTGGGAAGGGTCCGCGCAGAAGAAATCTGACTACCTGTCAGAAACCCCTTGTCCTGTCCTCGCGCCTCCTGCAACCTGTTCTCGTTCCGGAGATCCTGTCCGACGGGAGGACGGCAATGGGTGGCACCGAACACCTCACCGTGCAGCGCGAAGGCGCCACACTGGTACTCACGCTCAACAGGCCCGAGGCCAGGAACGCGCTCTCGCTGCCGATGCTGGTCGGCCTGTACGACGGCTGGATCGAGGCCGACGAGGACGACACGATCCGCTCGATCGTGCTCACCGGGGCGGGCAGCGCCTTCTGCGCCGGAATGGACCTCAAGGCCCTGGCGGGACAGGGGATGGAGGGCCAGGGGTACCGGGACCGGATGAAAGCCGACCCGGACCTGCACTGGAAGGCGATGCTGCGCCATCACCGCCCCCGCAAACCAGTGATCGCCGCAGTCGAGGGCCACTGCGTGGCGGGCGGCACGGAGATCCTCCAGGGGACCGACATCCGGGTCGCGGGCGAGTCCGCCACCTTCGGACTCTTCGAGGTCAGGCGCGGCCTGTTCCCGATCGGCGGCTCCACCGTCCGCCTCCAGCGCCAGATTCCGCGCACGCACGCCCTCGAAATGCTGCTCACCGGACGCCCGTACACGGCCCAGGAGGCCGCCGCCATCGGCCTGATCGGACACGTCGTACCGGACGGCACGGCGCGGGAGAAGGCCCTCGCGATCGCCGAGCAGATCAACGCCTGCGGCCCGCTCGCCGTCGAGGCCGTCAAGGCGTCCGTGTACGAGACCGCCGAGATGACGGAGACCGACGGACTCGCCGCCGAACTCAAGCGCGGCTGGCCGATCTTCGACACCGCCGACGCCAAGGAGGGCGCACGCGCCTTCGCGGAGAAGCGTCCGGCCGCCTACAAACGCGCCTGAGCCGCCCCCATCGAGGAGTCACCGTGCCCGAAGTCCTCAAAGCCCCCCTCGTCGTCGAATTCCCCTTCACCCGCTCCCTCGGCCCCGTCCAGAGTGCCTTCCTCACGGGCCTGCGCGAGCGTGTCGTACTCGGTGTGAGGACAGGTGACGGGCGCACGCTCGTCCCGCCCGTCGAGTACGACCCCGTCACCGCCGAGGAGATCCGCGATCTCGTCGAGGTCGCCCCCACCGGCACCGTCACCACCTGGGCCTGGAACCACGCCCCCCGCCGCGCCCAGCCCCTCGACACCCCCTTCGCGTGGGTTCTCGTCAAACTCGACGGCGCCGACACCGCCCTGCTGCACGCCCTCGACGCACCCGGCCCCGACGCCGTCCGCACCGGCATGCGCGTCCGCATCCGGTGGGCCGAGGAGCGCACCGGCGCCATCACGGACATCGCCTGCTTCGAGCCGTACGAAGGCAGGGCGGAACCCGCCGGTCACGACGGCCGTTTCGACGATCTCGTGACGGGCATCGTCGCCCCCGCCCGCCTCGACTACGTCTACTCGCCCGGCCGCGCCCAGTCCGCCTACATGGAAGCGCTCTCCGAGCGGCGCACCGTCGGTGAACGCTGCCCGTCCTGCCGCAAGGTGTACGTCCCGCCGAGGGGCGCGTGTCCCACATGTGGTGTCGCCACATTCGAAGCAGTCGAAGTGGGCCCACGGGGCACGGTGACCACGTACTGCATCGTCAACATCAAGGCGAAGAACCTCGACATCGAAGTGCCGTACGTCTACGCGCACATCGCTCTCGACGGCGCCGACCTCGCCCTGCACGGCCGTATCGGCGGCATCCCCTACGACCAGGTGCGCATGGGTCTGCGCGTGGAGCCCGTGTGGACGGCGGACGGCCGCCATCCCGACCACTACCGGCCCACCGGTGAACCCGACGCGGACTACGACGTGTACAAGGAGCTGGTCTAGATGCGGCCCGTCAGGGACATCGCCGTCGTCGCCTTCGGGCAGACCGAGCACCGGCGCACCAGCGACGAGTTCTCCGAGGTGGAGATGCTCATGCCGGTCCTGCACGACGTCCTCGACCGGACGGGCATGAAGACCAGCGACATCGGCTTCACCTGCTCCGGCTCCAGCGACTATCTCGCGGGCCGCGCCTTCTCCTTCACCATGGCGCTCGACGGGGTGGGCGCCTGGCCGCCGATCTCCGAGTCGCACGTGGAGATGGACGGTGCCTGGGCACTGTACGAGGCGTGGACGAAACTGCTCACGGGGGACGCCGACACCGCCCTCGTGTACGCCTACGGGAAGTCCTCGCCCGGCTCCGTGCGGGACGTCCTGACCCGGCAGCTCGACCCGTACTACGTGGCCCCCCTGTGGCCCGACTCCGTCGCGCTGGCCGCACTCCAGGCGCAGGCGCTCATCGACGCGGGGGAGGCCGACGAGCCCGCGCTCGCCGGCGTGGCCTCCCGCAGCCGTAGGGCGGCATCGTCCAACTCCCGCGCACAGCTGCGCGGTTCGGTGCCTCAGGGCGACTATGTCGTCCGTCCCCTGCGCACCGGAGACTGCCCGCCCATCGGTGACGGAGCCGCCGCGGTGATCCTCGCGGCCGGGGAGCGGGCCCGTGACCTGTGCGAACGGCCGGCCTGGATCCGCGGCCTCGACCACCGCATCGAAGCGCACGGCCTCGGGGTGCGGGACCTCACTGACTCGCCGTCCACCCGCCTGGCCGCCGAGAAGGCCGGCGCCTTCGAACGGCCCGTGGACACCGCCGAGTTGCACGCGCCGTTCACCTCCCAGGAAGTGGTTCTGCGCAAGGCGCTGCGGCTCGGCGACGACGTGGACGTGAACCCCTCCGGAGGCGCCCTCGCCGCCAACCCGGTCATGGCGGCCGGGCTCATCCGCATCGGCGAGGCCGCCGCCCGCATCCACCGCGGGCAGTCCGACCGCGCACTCGCCCACGCCACCTCCGGGCCCTGTCTGCAACAGAACCTGGTCGCCGTACTCGAAGGGGATGCCCGATGAGCAAGGAGCCCGTGGCCGTCGTCGGCATCGGCCAGACCAAGCACGTCGCGGCCCGCCGGGACGTCTCCCAGGCGGGACTGGTCCGCGAAGCGGCCCAACGGGCGCTTCAGGACGCCGAGTTGACCTGGTCGGACATCGACGCGGTCGTCATCGGCAAGGCGCCCGACTTCTTCGAGGGCGTCATGATGCCCGAGCTGTATCTCGCCGACGCACTCGGCGCGGTGGGCAAGCCGATGCTGCGGGTGCACACCGCGGGCTCGGTCGGCGGCTCCACCACGCTCGTCGCCACCAACCTCATCGCCGGCCGGGTCCACGGCACCGTCCTGACCCTGGCCTACGAGAAGCAGTCCGAGTCCAACGCCATGTGGGGCCTGTCCCTGCCGATCCCCTTCCAGCAGCCGCTGCTGGCCGGGGCCGGCGGCTTCTTCGCCCCGCACGTCCGCGCGTACATGCGGCGCAGCGGCGCCCCCGACACGGTCGGCTCCCTGGTGGCGTACAAGGACCGGCGCAACGCGCTGAAGAACCCGTACGCGCATCTGCACGAGCACGACATCACCCTGGAGAAGGTCCAGGCCTCGCCCATGCTGTGGGACCCGATCCGCTACTCGGAGACCTGCCCGTCCTCGGACGGCGCCGTCGCGATGATCCTCACCGACCGTGCGGGCGCGGCCCGTTCGCCCCGGCCGCCCGCGTGGATGCACGGCGGGGCGATGCGCAGCGAACCCACGCTCTTCGCGGGCAAGGACTTCGTGTCGCCGCAGGCGGGCAAGGACTGCGCGGCCGACGTCTACCGGCAGGCGGGCATCGCGGACCCGCGGCGCGACATCGACGCCGTGGAGATGTATGTGCCGTTCTCCTGGTACGAGCCCATGTGGCTGGAGAACCTGGGCTTCGCCGAACCGGGCGGGGGATGGAAACTCACCGAGTCCGGCGTCACGGAACTCGACGGAGACCTCCCCGTCAACATGTCCGGCGGCGTTCTCTCCACCAATCCGATCGGCGCCTCCGGCATGATCCGGTTCGCCGAAGCGGCACTTCAGGTGCGCGGCCAGGCGGGAGAACACCAGGTGGAAGGGGCTCGACGGGTGCTCGGGCACGCCTACGGCGGCGGGTCCCAGTTCTTCTCGATGTGGCTGGTCGGCGCCGAGCCGCCCACCTCCTGAAACCGTCCCCCTCACGTGGCCTGTCCGCCACCGTGACCGGTCGCTAGGCTGGCGGCGGACGACGAACCGGGAGGAGCACGGACGTGGCCGAGAGCACCATCCAGGAGCACCCACTGGCGGGCTGGGACAAGCCTGAGCTGGATCTGAGCACCGCTGATTGGCAATCCAGCAGCCGAGGACGGGGAGATGTCCAGATCGCCTTTGTCGAGGGGTTCATCGCGATGCGCAACAGCGGCCGCCCCGAGAGCCCTTCCCTGATCTTCACACCCGCGGAGTGGGGCGCGTTCGTGTCGGGGGCACGCGAGGGCGAGTTCGATCTCACCTGAGATGTTGACCGGAGGTGAATCCTCCCTTTTTCCGGACACATGACCTTCGGGCCCGTCCTGGGGCCGCCGCCTGCGTCAGGCTGGTCCCAGGAAGACCGAAGTGTGTACCGGAGGCGAGGATTCGATGAGCACCCTGCCGGTCGTCGCGGCCGTGGACGGTTCCAACGACAGTCTGCGCGCGCTCGAATGGGCCGTCACGGCAGCCAGGACGCGCCGGACACCGCTGCGCGTGGTCCATGTGCGGCAGTACGCGGTCTGGGCGCAGCCCGACGTCCTGGTCGCCGGGCCACCCGATCCGGTGGACGACCCGGTCCTCGACGAGGTGCGCTCGTACCTGGAGGGCCGGGCCGACCGGCCGGAGATGGAGTACCTCGGTCTGGAGGGCGCCCCCGGCGCCCTGCTGCCCGAACTCGGTACCACCGCCCAGCTGATGGTGCTCGGCTCCCGCGGTCGCGGGGGCTTCGCCAGTCTGCTGCTCGGCTCCAACAGCATGGCCGCCGCGCGCGACGCCGAGTGCCCCGTGGTCGTCGTACCGCGACCGGGGCGCGAGGTGCACGACGCGCCCGCCGTCGAACCCGGGCCGCGTGTGGTGGCCGGCCTGCGCGTCGACTGCCCTGACGAGACCACGCTCGACTTCGCCTTCGGCGAGGCCGCCCGCCGCGGCGCCCGCCTCCACGTGGTCGCCGCCTACCCGTGGCCGGTGCAGACCTGGGCAGCGCCCGGCGGCTTCGCGGTGGCCGACTTCGACCAGGACGCCGTCGAGAGCGAGACGCGCACACTCGCCGACGGCTTCGCCGCCTCGCTCCGCGCACGGTACCCAGACGTCCACATCGATCTGAGCGTGGCCGCGGGGGATGCGGCCGGACACCTCGTGGCCGCGTCCAAGGGCGCCGATCTCGTCGTCGTGGGCCGCCATCGACGGCGGCTGCTGGCGCCCGCGCGCATGCTGGGCTCGGTCACCCAGGCCGTGCTGCTGCACGCGGCGAGCCCGGTGGCCGTGGTGCCGCCCGCTGTCGACCAGGAATGACAGGGGCTGCGTGCCCGGCATCCAGGACCGGAGCGAGCGCGCAGCACATACCGTCCCCTCGCCCGGCGGCCCACCCGGGCCCTGCCGGACTCCTTCCCGGCGCTAATGGATAGCGCTCGTCTTATCGTTAGCGTCATGGAGGACCTCTTCGGCACGGACGCCCGGCTCACGCTGGACCTCGCTCTGACCATCCGCCCCGACGGCCACGGCAGAGTCGCCGATGACCTGGCCGACGTCGCCGGGCTGACCGCCTGGGTTCACCAGCACCGCGACGCGCTGCCGGTGTCCGACGGGTTCGCCGCCGACGAGGGCGTGCTCGCCGAGGTCACTGACCTGCGCACCGCCGTACGTGCCCTGTTCGCCCGCGCCGTACGCCCCGGCGAGCCCAGCCCGGCCGACGCAGCCCGCCTGATGCCGACCGACGAGGCGCTGGAACGCCTGAATGCGGCCGCTGCCCTGGCGCCGACCGTGCCCGTTCTCACCTGGCGCGACGGCGCCGGCCCCGCCGTACGGCAGAAGGCGGTGTCCATCGAGGCCCCGCTCACCGCCACCCTCGCCCGCGCCGCGATCGCCTTCCTCGCGAGCCCCGACCGGCAGCGGCTGCGCGCCTGTCACGGGCCGCGCTGTGCGCGGTACTTCATCAAGGAACATCCACGTCAGGAGTGGTGCCGGCCGTCCTGCGGGAACCGCGCCAGGGTCGCCCGCCATCATGAGCGCCACAAGAAGGCCGTCCAGCGAAGGCACGCGTGAGTGACAACTACCTGACGGTCATTCCGACGGATCCGTACTGGCAGCTCGGCCGGGAGGCGGCGGATCGTGCGGCGGCCGTGCCGGCCGGGATGCTTCCCGACGACGACGCCCGTCGCGGCCTGCTCGACGACCACACCATCGACGCACTCCTCCACCCCGCCCGACTGGCCCACGGCGCCCTTCCGTAGCCCCGACCGGCACCCGGCCCCGGTGAGTAGTCCGGCTTCGGCGGGCAGGATGTGTCGGCGAAAACCGCTTTGTACTGCAGGCGTCGCGCGGGGTTGCCGGGGAACCGGGCGCCGTGCCGAACAGCCTTACGGGGATGGGGTGTCGAACAAGTGCGCAGCCCGTTCCGTGCGCAGGTGCAGGGCTGTGCGGCCCTTGCGTCGGGTCGACACCAGGCCCGCGCCGCGCAAGGCTCCCAGGTGTTGGGAGACCGCGCTCGGGGTGACGCCCAGGCGGTCGGCCAGGGTTGCTGTGCTCAGGGGTTCGGCCAGGGCCGCCAGCAGCGCCGTCCGGGTGTGGCCCAGCACCGGGGCCAGTCCGGACAGCACCGGCGCCGGTTGCTCCCAGAGCAGGCCGACGCCCACCGCCGGGTAGCGGATCGACGCGGCTGCGATCGGGGACTTGTCGACGCCGACGTTCGGCCAGTTGAAGACGCTGGGCAGCAGGACCAGGCCGTGCCCGGCGGTGTCCACCGTGCAGACGGCGTGCGGCGTGCGCCGACCGTGCACCACCAACTGGCCGTCGTCCCAGGCGATATCCCGGTGCAACTCGTCGAACAGCGCCTGAACCCCGCCGTCCACCAAGGTGAGTGCCCGCCTGCCGACGTCGGCCTCCAGTACGGCGCGCATCCGGCCCCAGTGCGGAGCGATCAGCAACTCGTGGCAGCGGTGCAGGGCCTCGGCGAGCCGGGGCAGTACCGTCGCCGGATCGGGCGTGTCCTCGACCGGTACGCCCAGGACGGCGCCGTACTCCTGCCGGAAGAAAGTCTCTTCGGTTGCCCGGAGAACGTCCAGCTCCGCCGCCATCGAGGGCAGCCGCTCCTGTGGCACCGGGAACAGGAACGACGGCATCGGCCCGGCGATCAGTGCCCGCAGCAGCGGCAGCTCGGGGTCGTCGGCCGGCAGCGGCCGCGCCCTGCGCACCCACGGCTGGTGCACCGCATGCCCGCCGGTGCCCAGCAGGATCCGCAGGGCCAGCACGGTCTCGCCCAGCGGGGAGAGGGCGAATCGCACCCTGGCGATCGACGCCGCGGTGAACCTGATCTCGACCGCCATCCGTGCCGTCCCATCGTGTAGCTGTGACTGAACGATAGCCGTGACCCCTGGCCGGCACCCACGCTGTCCGCCATGGAATTCTTCACCTCGTACGACGGCACAGAGCTCGCCTACCACGTGTCAGGACAGGGCCCCGTGCTCGTCTGTCTGCCCGGGGGTCCGACAGCCTCCGACTACCTGGGCGACCTGGGAGGCCTGTCCGCGCAACGGCGACTGATCAGGCTGGACATCCGGGGGACCGGACGGTCGGCGGTGCCGGAGGACCTCACCTCCTGCCGGTGCGACCGGCTCGTCGACGACGTGGAGGCACTGCGCGAGCACCTCGGCCTGACGCGCATGGATCTGCTCGCGCACAGCGCCGGGGCGAATATCGCCGTGCAGTACGCAGGCCGTCATCCGCAGCGCGTCGGCAGGCTCGCGCTGATCACGCCGAGCGTCAGGGCCGTCGGCATCACGATCAGCGGCGAACTCCGGCGCGAGACGGTGCGGCCCCGCCGGGATGAGCCGTGGTTCCCGGCGGCGTTCGCGGCGCTGGAGGCGATGGGGGCCGGCCAGGTGACCCCCGAGAACGTGAAGGCCATCGCGCCGTTCTCCTACGGCCGCTGGGACGAGGCGGCTCAGGCACACAAGACCGCCGAGAACGAGCAGGCGAACCCGGAGGTCGTGGCGGCCTTCGGAGCCGAAGGCGCATTCGCCGCGGACGCCACCCGCGGAGCGCTCGCCCGCTTCATGCAACCGGTGCTCCTGGTCGCCGGGCAGGTCGATCCGGGCGCCCCTCCGCCCGCGGTGGCCGAGTTCGCCGAGCTGTTCCCGAACGCCGAACTCGTGGTCCAGCCCGGCGCCGGACACTTCCCGTGGCTCGACGACGCCGACCGGTTCGCCGCCACTATCGCGGCGTTCCTGGGACGGCCATCCGCGCCCGCACCTTCGGCATCGCGTGCGTCAGTTCTCCCGGCCGGCCACCAAGCTTGAACTCCCGGTGTCCGACCGGGTTCCGGCAGTGTCACCTCGGCTTCGTCGAGAATGAGAAGTGCGCCTTCCAGGCGCCCCCGCACCCCCGGAGGCGTACGCTGAGGTGCCTGTAGGTCACGGTGCGCACCGGCTCCCCGCGCCGGTCGCCCGGCCGTGACAGGGGGTGCTGGATGGGACAGCGCATCGTGCGGAGCCGACGGACTCTCTTCGAGCGCGAAAGTGAACTCGCCGCCGTCGACGAGGCGTTGGGTGAGCTCACCGGTCTGCGCAGGGACGGCGCCGAATCGCCGGAGCGCCCCCGCGGCGCGCTCCTCGCCTTCGCGGGACGTGCCGGAATAGGCAAGACGACGCTTCTCGCCGAGGTACGGCGGCGCGCCGCCCTCAAGGGTTGCACCGTGCTGTCCGCCCGTGGCGGCGACCAGGAACAGGGCGTCGCCTTCCACGTCGCCCGCCAGCTCCTGCAGCCGCAGCTCGCCGGGGTCTCGGAGACCGAACTCCGCGCACAGCTGGGCAGTTGGTACGCCATCGTCGGCCCCGCCCTCGGTCTGTGCGCCGCGGCCGAGGGCGCACCGCCCGACCAGCAGGGCCTGCGCGACGGTCTCGACTGGGTGCTCACCCACCTCGCGGTGCAACGCGCCCCGATGGTCCTCGTCCTCGACGACGCGCACTGGGCCGACCCCGAGTCGCTGAGCTGGCTCTCCGCGTTCGCGCCCCGCGCCGAGGAACTCCCGCTGCTGCTCGTGGTCGGCTACCGGCCCGACGAACTCCCCGACCACGCCGAGGCGCTGAGGCGGCTGCCCGGACGCGCCGGCCAGCGCCCCCTCGACCTGGAACCGCTCAGCGCCGCCGCCGTGGCCCGCCTGGTGCGGGAGTCACTGGGCACGCAGGCCGACGACGCGTTCTGCCGCGAATGCTGGGCGGTTACGGCGGGCAACCCGTTCGAGGCGGTGGAACTCACCGCGAAGGTCCGAGACCGCGGCCTCAGCCCGACCGAGGCCGGCGCCCACCTCCTGCGCGACCTGGCGGCAGCCGTCAAGGGCAGCGGCCTGATCGCACGGCTGGAACGCCTGGGCACCTCGACCGTCCGCTTCGCCTGGGCCTGCGCGGTCCTCGGCACGGAGATCCCGCCGCCGCTCGCCGCCGCGGTCGCGGGCCTCGGCTCCGAAGAGGCCGCCGACGCGGCGGACGCCCTGCGCGGCGCCCGGATCCTCACCGGCGCCGAGACTCTCGAATTCGTCCATCCGCTGATCGCCACCGCCGTCTACCGTGCCATCCCCGCCGGTGTCCGCGTCGCCCTGCACGGCCAGGCCGCCTGGTGCCTCATCGACGCCGGGCTCGGCCCGTCCGCCGCCGCCCGCCACCTGCTGGAAACCCACCCCGACGGCGACAACTGGGTCGTGCAGCAACTGCGCGCCGCCGCCGGCGAGACCCTGCGCGCCGGAGCCCCCGACGCCGCCCGCCGCTACCTCGCCCGTGCCCTGCGCGAACCACCGCCGATCGAGCAGCGAGCCGGGGTGCTGTACGAACTGGGCTGCGCCTCCCTGCTCACCGAACCGGCGACCACGGTCAACCATCTGCGGGCCGCCCTCGAAGAGCCCATCCCCGACCCGGAGTTGCGTCAGCACATCGTCTACCGGCTCTCCCAGGTGCTCGCCCACAGCGACCGGCTCGGCGAGGCATCCGACACCCTGGCCCGCGAGATCCCCGTCACCGGCGACGCGCGAGTGCGCCTGCGTATGCAGTCCGAGCAGTTCATGTGGGACGCCTTCCGCGCCGACGAACCGGACTCGCCCGCCCGCTCCCGCCGCCTCGCCCGGCTCGCCGACCGGCTCACCGGCCGCGACCTCACCGAGCGCTACATCATCGGGCTGCGCGCCTGGGACGCCACCCTGCGTGGCGAACCCGCCCACATCGCGCTCGGCCACGCCGAACGCGCCCTCGCCGGCGGACTCGGCTGGGCCGAGGCCGACCGCGGCTTCGAGGTGCCCGTCCTGGTCGCCCTCACCTTCATGTACGCGGACAGGCCCGGCCGCACCGAGGAACTGTTCGCCGCCGGGATCGCCGACTTCGAGCGCCAGGGCTGGCACGGGGCGCACCTCTCCTTCGGCTACACGCTGCTCGGGTACGTACGATTCCGCCGCGGTCGTCTCGCCGAGGCCGAGGACTTCGTGCGCGCGGGCCTCAGGCTCGCCGAACGCGTCGGACGCGGCGTACCCGCCCTCTGGTACGCGGTGGGCGTCCTCATCGAGGTCCTCATCGCCCGGGGCCGGATCACCGAGGCCGCGCAGATCGCCGAGGAGTACGCGTTCGGAGCGCCCTTCCCGGCGGCCGTGGTCTTCCCCGACGCCCAGGCGGTGCACGGCGAGCTGCTGCTCGCCTGCGGCCTCACCAAGGACGCCGCCGCCGAGCTGGCGGCGGCCGGGCGCCGCCTCGACCCACGCGGGATGCGCAACCCCGCCTGGTGCCCCTGGCAGCTCCACCTCGCGCGCGCCGAGCGTCACGACACCCCCGAACGCGCCGTCGCCACCGCCCTCGACGCGGTCAGTCGTGCCCGCCAGTTCGGCGTCCCGTCGGCCATCGGACAGGCACTGCGGGCCGCTGCCGAGGTCTCCTCCGGCTCGACCCGCCTCAAGCTTCTCGAGGAGTCCGTCAGCCATCTGGAGCGCTCCCCGGCCGCGTACGAACTGGCCTGCGCTCTGGTCGCCCTCGGCACCGAACTGCGCCGCGCCGGCCGTTCCAGGGAAGCCGCCGAACACCTGTACAGGGGACTGGACGCGGCTGTGCAGTGCGGGGCCGACGGGCTGGTCGAGGACGCCCGTGACGAACTCGCCGCCTCCGGTCTGCGGCCGCGCCGTCTGCACAGCACCGAGACGGACACCCTCACCGCCCGCGAACGCACGGCCGCCGGACTCACTGTCCGGGGCCGTACCACGGCGCAGATCGCCGAGGAGCTGCACACCGACGAGGCGGCCGTCGTCCGTCTGCTGTCTGCGGTCTTCCGGAAAGTCGGCACGGACCGTACGGGACTCGGGGCCGCGCTGGGCGAACAGTCGTCTCCGTAAGGGTCAGCGCGAAGCGCCCCCGGGACCCGGTTCGCGCCCGTGCACGTACCATTGCGGCATGTCCTTCCTCCGCCGCCGCAGCGCCACTCCCGCCGGGCCCGACTTCGATGTCCTGGCCATGGACCCGGGCGACTGGCCGGGCAACCTCGGTGCGGGCCTGCTGCCCGCCCCCGACGGCAGCTGCCAGGGCGTCTTCCTGCGCTACGACCTGTTCGGCGGCCGCGGCCCTGCGATGATCATCGGTAATCTGCCGGAGGGCTCCCCGGCCCGCGACGTCCCCGAAGACGAGGTCCCCTTCGAGGTGGCGCAGCTGCTGCTCGCGCTGGAGAACGACGAGGAGGTGACCGTCGTAGGCACCGAGGACATGCCGGTGATGCAGGGCGACAACCTCCTGATCGTGCGCCGCCTCAAGCTTTCCGAAACCCGCATCTCCTGCGTCCAGTTCGACCGCAGTGACAACGTGCTGGTGACGATCGCAGCCTGGGACCGCCCCATCACGGACGACCTGTACGCGCTGCTGAAGCCGCTGCCCGCGGAGCTGTTCCAGCAGGGCTGAGCCCGCCGCCCGCGCCCGCCCTCGTAGGGAGACCTGATGGTCGACGGCTGCCTCATCGCGGAGAGTCTGAAGGTCGGCACCCATCTCAAGGACCTGCGCATCGAGGTCAGGGAGATCCACCGGTTCCGCCTGGACAACGCAGGGCCGGGGCAGCCGGACACCTGGACGGTGATCGAGTTCAGCGTTGCGGAGTCCCTGGTCGAGGAGGTCGCCGAGATGCTCTCGGGCGCCCTGGACCAGCCCGGCTGGTACGTCGATCTGCGCACCGCCGAGGAGACGTTCGTGGTGTTCCCCGGCCGGGTCCTGCGGTTTCCGCGAGGTGACGGGGCGGGCCGCGCGCAGGCCCGCGAGATCGGCCTGACGTTCGGTGTCCCCGAGCACCAGCTCGACTGGCCCGAGTGACACACGCCCGTACACGACGCGAGGCCGGGTCCGCCATCAGCGGACCCGGCCCCAACTGTCTTTGCGGGTAAGGCTCTTACGACGTCGACGGCAGCAGGTCCACGTCCGCCGCCCGTACGAACTCCACCCGGTGACCGAACTGGATCTCGTAGTACATGTCCTTGCCGATCACCACCCGGTGCGGGGCCGTGTCGAAGGTCGGCGCGTAGAAGTACTCGCCGGCCACCTTGTCCCCGGCCGCGTACTTCTGCCCCGCGAGCAGCTTGTAGGGCAGCGGCGAGACCGCCTGGACGGGCACGCCCGCCGGGTAGGCCTCCTTCTCCGGGTAGGCGCGCCCGTACACGGGGACCTCGGTGAGGCCGGGCTTGGGCGTGACGACCAGGCCGAACGAGCTCACCGCGGTCGGCTGCTCCTTCGGGTTCTTGAACCAGGCCTTCTGGCCCAGGTACCAGATCGCCGTCCAGTCGCCGTCAGCGCCGGCGACGGCGTAGCGCTGACCGGTGGAGACCCGCGAGCCCACGTCGTTGACGTCGATCGTGGAGTCGGCGCCCGAGGGCCGCAGCCCGATGTCCTTGATCAGTGGTGAGGTCTCGTCCGGCAGGCTGTACAGCCGCACCTCACTGGACCCGTGGGCGGCGCAGGGCACGTCCTTGGTGACACAGCCCGTGTACACCGGCTGGTTCTCGGCGAAGTCCGGCAGCACGGTCACCAGGCCGCCACCCTTGCCGTGGCCCTTGCCCTTGGCCGTGCCGTGGAAGGGGTGCCCCAGCAGCGTGAAGTAGTGCTGCCAGTCCCAGTACGGGCCCGGGTCGGTGTGCATGCCCGGAATCGTGGACGTCGTGGGGCCGGGCACGTTGTCGTGTCCAAGGATGTGCTGCCGGTCCAGCGGAATGGCGTACTTCTTGGAGAGGTACGTCACCAGGCGCGCCGAGGCCCGGTACATCTCCTCCGTGTACCAGGCGTCCGGCGCGGCGAGGAATCCCTCGTGCTCCAGGCCGATCGACTTGGCGTTGACGTACCAGTTGCCCGCGTGCCAGGCCACGTCCTTGGCCTTCACGTGCTGGGCGATGTGACCGTCGGTCGAGCGCAGGGTGTAGTTCCACGACACATAGGTCGGGTCCTTGATCAGGTTGAGGACGCCCTCCCATCTGCCCTCGGTGTCGTGGATGACGATGTACTTGATGGACTGCGACGCGGGCCGGTCGCCGAGGTCGTGGTTTCCGTAGTCGCCGTCGCCGAACTCCTCGTAGGGCGCGGGGATCCACTCGCACGACACCGTCGCCGGGCACTCCGTGCCGTCCGCGGACACCGTACGCAGCCCCGCGCGCCGCAGCTGCGCCGTGTCGGGAGCCAGCCCGGGGCGGGCGGCGAACGCCACCTGCTGTCCGGTGTCCGTGGTGCGCTGTTCACCGTCGCGGATCACGTCGTAGACATCGTTGGCATACGTCGCCGCGGTCGCGCTGTCGTCCGCACCGGAGAAGCGCGCCACCGCCCCGTACCAGTCCGCCGGGTCGTCGCTCAGCGGCTCGCCGAGGTCCTTCTGCGCGGCCGCGAGCAGGGGGGCGCCGCCCTCCACGTTGGCCGCCGCGTCGCTGCGCAGCTGCTCGGCGGAGAGGCCGGTCAGTTCGGCCGCCTTGGTCAATGTCTTGAGCCGGGCCGGGAGTTCGGCGCTCTCCGGCACCTTCGTCTCCGGCAGCAGGGCCGCACGCGAGGAGTCGCCGCGGGCGTCCTCCGTTCCCTCGCTGTGGTGCAGGGCCGCGGTGTCGGCGAGTGCGGTGCGCGCGTCGGTGAGGTGCATCGGACCGTAGCCGCCGGTGACGCTCGGTGCTCCGTCGTGCGTGTCCCAGCGGGACTGCAGATAGGAGACGCCGAGGAGCACGCTCTGCGGTACGTGGTAGTCGGCGGCCGCGGACGCGAAGGCACCCTGCAGTCCGGTGGAGGACGCCTCCTGCGTACTGGTGTACGGAGCCGCGCCGAGCAGCGGCAGCAGCAGGGTCGCGGAGGCGACGGCGCCCGCGGTCCTGCGCGCGCGTCTGTGCCCGGCGGGGGCGTGGGGGTCGGTGGCAGAGCGTCGCAATGCAGCCTCCTGGGGCGGTCGTGCGCGGCGGGGCGTGCGGGAGCCGAACGTGCGTCAGTGGTACCGGCTCTCCGACGATCCGTCAATCATGCCCAGAGGCAGGTGATTTCGCATGTCAGTGAGGGGCCGAAGGAGTTTCGTGGCGGCAGTGGTGCCGCCTGCGATGCGTCAGTGGAGTGGACCTGTGGTCCGTTCGGTGGGCGGCCGTCCGGTATCCCGGTACGGCGGGGTCCGCGGGCAGCCGCCCGGTGCCCGGACATGACGAAGGTCCGCGGTGCGCCGCTGTCCCAGGCGCACCGCGGACCGCCATCCCCGTCAGCGAGTGCCGACCGCCGCTCGAACGGCCCGTCGGGCCAGCTGGCAGTCGTCGTGCAGCCGCCTCAGCAGCAGCCGCTGTTCCTCGCCGGACGGCGCAGCACCCGGGTGGGCCGGTCCCGGTGCCGCCGGGGTCACGTCGTGCATCGAACGCTGCACGGCCGTCTCGTAGGTACGGATCTCCCGGGTCAGTACGAGCATCAGGTTGACCAGGAAGGCGTCGCGCGCCGCAGGCCCCGCCGCCTGCGCGAGCTGACTGATCTGACGGCGCGCCACCGGAGCGTCACCGAGGACCGCCCAGAGGGTGGCCAGGTCGTACCCCGGCAGGTACCAGCCCGCGTGCTCCCAATCCACCAGCACTGGACCGGCCGGTGAGAGGAGGATGTTGGACAGGAGTGCGTCGCCGTGGCAGAACTGGCCCATGCCCTGGCGCCCCGCTGAATGCGCGATGCCGTGCACCAGCTTCTGCAGGTCGCCCATGTCCCGGTCCGTGAGCAGACCCAGCTCATGGAAGCGGGAGATGCGTTCCGCGTAGTCCAGCGGGGCGTCGAACGTCCCCGCCGGCGGCCGCCACGCGTTCAGCCGGCAGATGGCACCCAGGGCCGCCCGGATGTCCGCCCGGGGCGGGGCCTCGGCCGGATGCCGGTGCAGCGCCGCAACCCGGCCGGGCATCCGCTCGATGACCAGGGTGCAGTTGTCCGGGTCGGCCGCGATGAGCCGCGGCACCCGGACCGGCGGCCGGTGCCGCACGAACGAGCGGTAGGCAGCTATTTCATGCCGGATCCGGTCCGCCCAGATGGGAGAGAGATCCAGTAAACACTTCGCGACGGCCGTGCTGCGCCCCGTCGTTCCGACGAGGAGCACGGAGCGCCCGCTGCGGCGCAGCACCTGGACCGGAGCGAACTCCGGGCAGATCCGGTGCACCGACGCGATCGCCGTGCGCAGCTGCGCGCCCTGGGGGCCGGACAAGTCGAGTCTCCCGCTGAGCGGTTGGGTACCGAGCCCCGGAACGCGGCGCGTCCTGCCGGCACCGAGTACGGGCGCCGTCGGTCGCGCGGGGTCGAGGTAGGGGCCGCCGCTGCCCGCCGGGCGGGGATGCAACGACCGGGGCGGTGCGGACACGGAGGACGATGCTGCATACATGGGCGGAACAGATCCCTTCGTGTGCCTGCAGGTTGCCGCGCTACCCGCCCCGGCTTCCCTGGTGCACCCTGGGGAATGTCCGTGGGGCAACCGGGTCGGGGTGGCGCGTTCCTACCTGACACCCGATGCCCAGTGGCACACCATCTGGCGCACCCTGGCGAACCCTGGCGAATAGTCGCTCAGCAACTGACAGAGGGTTACTGTCAACTCAGCCGAGAACCTGGGGGCTTGACGTGAGCGGACAACCCAACG
Source organism: Streptomyces sp. SAS_270 (assembly GCF_052543295.1). Taxonomy (NCBI): domain Bacteria; kingdom Bacillati; phylum Actinomycetota; class Actinomycetes; order Kitasatosporales; family Streptomycetaceae; genus Streptomyces; species Streptomyces sp. SAS_270. The sequence goes on along the minus strand of NZ_JBMNDS010000092.1, from coordinate 17,024 downwards.
CCCGACTGTCGGATCTGTTCGGCCTGGCCGGCTGGTCCAAGGGTGAACTCGCGAGGCTGGTCAACCGGCAGGCGGCGGCCATGGGCCACCCCCAGCTGTCGACCGACACCTCGCGGGTACGGCGGTGGATCGACATGGGAGAGATCCCGCGCGATCCGGTACCGCGGGTGCTGGCAGCACTGTTCACCGAGCGTCTCGGCCGTGTCGTGACCATTGAGGACCTCGGTCTGGTCCGGCACGGGCGCATGGGTATACGGCAGGGCGACGGGAGTGCGGAACATCCCGACGGTATGCCGTGGGCGCCCGAGCGGACGGCTGCGGTCCTCACCGAATTCACGGGAATGGACCTCATGCTCAACCGACGCGGCTTGGTGGGCGCGGGTGCCGCGCTCGCCGCAGGATCCGCACTCACCAGTGCCATGCATGATTGGCTGCACACCGATCCGGCCCTCGCTTCCGACGCTCCCCAGTTCGACAATCCCCTGCATGCCGACCCCGCCGGGTTCGACCGCTACGAGGCCGCCCCCATCGGGTCACAGGAGATCGAGGAACTGGAGCGCTCGGTCGAGGTGTTCCGGGCCTGGGACGCGGCCCGCGGCGGCGGGCTGCAACGCAAGGCCGTGGTGGGCCAGCTCAACGAAGTGGGAGGCATGCTCTCCTACCGACACCCCGACCATCTGCAGCGACGCCTGTGGGGCGTCGCCGCCAACCTCGCCGTCCTCGCGGGCTGGATGTCGCACGACGTCGGCCTCGAACCCACGGCCCAGAAGTACTTCGTCATCGCCGCCCACGCGGCCCGTGAGGGCGGCGACCGGCCCCGCGCCGGAGAGGCGCTCTCCCGAGCGGCTCGCCAGATGGTGCACCTGGGCCGGCCCGACGACGCACTCGACCTGATGAAGCTCGCCAAGTCCGGTTCCGGCGACGAAGTGCTGCCGCGCACCAAGGCGATGCTCTACACCATCGAGGCCTGGGCACAGGCGTCGATGGGCAAGGGCCAGGCGATGCGCCGCACTCTGGGGCAGGCGGAGGATCTCTTCGTCTCCGACAAGGGCGACGTACCGCCGCCGAGCTGGATGCAGATGTTCAAGGAGGAGGACCTGTACGGCATGCAGGCCCTGGCCTACCGAACCCTGGCGGAGCACGAGTCGGGCGCGGCCGCACACGCACAGCACTACGCGGAGAAGGCCCTGGCCCTGCGGGTCGACGGACGGCAGAGGTCGAAGATCTTCGACTTCCTGTCCATGGCCTCGGCCTGCTTCATCGCCGACGACCCCGAGCAGGCGGACCGGTACGCACGGCTGGCCCTGGTGTCGATGGGGGCGAACTCCTCCCACCGCACCTGGGACAGGCTGCGCGAGATGTACCGGCTCACCGCCGAGTACTCCAGCTATCCGAAGATCCACGAACTGCGTGAGGAGATCAAACTCTCCCTCCCCAAGAGCGCGTTGAAGCCCAAGGGAGGCAGGAGCGCGCGGGCGTAGGAAGCCCGGGCGGGTCAACCGCAAGTCATCGAAGCAGTCGTCGGCACCAGGTCGCCGGCGATCGGCACCAGGTCGTCGGCAGCGTCAGGAGCCGACCCTGGCCACGAGCACGCAGGCGTCGTCCTCGCGCTCGTACTCGCCGAACTCCTCGACCACTGTCCGTACGCAGTCCTGGGCCGTGCGGGCCTCGTCGAAGCGCGGGGCCAGATCGAGCAGCCTTTGGACGGCGGCCGTTCCTGCGTCACTCCCGGCTTCGTCCGAGCGGGGGGCTCCCCACGGCCGGGGCACCAGACCGTCGGTGTGCAGGAGCAGCAGGTCGCCTTCCTCAAGGCTCTCCTCGGCCTGCCCGTAGACGGCACCGGAGGTCGCTCCGAGCAGCACACCCTCCGGCGCCGGCAGCACGCGCCCCGCCCCGTTGCGGAACAGCAGCGGGGCGGGGTGTCCGGCCTGCGCCCAGCTGAGGGTGCGGGTCTCGGGCCGGTAGCGGCAGCAGACCGCACTGCCGAGGGCGGGTTGGACGGAGGCGTCGAGTAACTGGTTCAGCCACGCCATGAGCTGGCCGGGGTGAGTGCCCGCCACGGCCATGCCGCGCAGCGCGCCGAGCAGCATCGCCATGCCCGACGTGACGGCGACTCCGTGACCGGTGAGGTCGCCCACGCTCAACAGCGAGTCACCGTCCGGGAGTTCGAGTGCGTCGTACCAGTCGCCGCCGATCAGCGCGCTGCTGGACGACGGCAGATAGCGGGCGGCGAGGTCCAGTGTCCCGGAACCCCGCTGCGGGAACCGCAGGGAGCCGCGCCACGGCGGCAACACGGCCTCCTGCAGCTCGACCGCGAGCCGGTGCTCGGTCTGCGCGATGTGCCGGTGGCGTTGCAGCGAGTCACGGGTCTCGCTCACCGTCCGCTGGCTGCGGCGCAGTTCGCTGACGTCCCGCAGTACGGCCCACATCGAGGCGGTGCTGCCGTCGGCGTCGAGCACGGGCTCGCCCATCATGTGCACGGTCCGTACGCCTCCGTCGGGACGCCGGATGCGGAACTCGCCGTCGATGGGCTTCGCGTCGATGAGACAGTCCGTGACCATGGCCGTCAGCATCGGGCGGTCCTCGTCGTGCACCAGCGAGGGCAGTTCGTCGAGGGTGAGCGGGGGAGCGGCGGGGTCGCGGCCGAGGATCTGGTACAGCTCCCCGGACCAACTCGCCTCGTCCGTCAGCAGATTCCACTCGGCGCTGCCGACCCGACTCAGCAGTGAGCCGTGCCGGGATGCGGCCGGCACGGTTCGGGTGGCGGGTCCGGCTGCGGGGTGGACGGGCACGGGTGGCGGTCCGTCCCGCAATTGCGCCAAGTGTTCGTCCAGGTCGTTGAGTTGATGCACCGCCAGATCGCAGAGCGCGCGCTGCCAGCGCCCGTGCGGGTCCGCGTCGCCGTCGACGGGAGCGTCACGCCGTACGGCGTCCACCTCGCCGCGCAGCCGCCGCGTCTGCGAGATGAGCGCGTCGACCGAGCCGCGCGGGGGCGGCTGAGCGGCTGGGCGGTCCGCAGAGAGATGGGACGGCATGACGTACTCCGATGCGGGGACGGTACGACCAAGGCTGAAGGAAGGACCGTTACGACTGTTGCACAGCCTGCGACGCCCTGTAAGGGATTTGGCAACACCCGATGCGGGGGTGCATCTGGCATATGCCGTAGTCCTCTCGGGCGACTCGACCGGGTCCAATTCGGTACGTGCCTGAAGCGGTCAAGTCGTAGACGGCGTACGTGATTTGACGGCCTACAGGGGTAGGTGCGCCCGTCCTTCAATCTACTGTTCGACGGCCGTGCGTGCGAGCCCCTGCGATCAAGAAGTGAGGCAGGCTCGACGGCGGCCTGATGTCCCTCCTCGGAAGTCCGATATCCGCTCGCCCTCAGTCGGTGAGCGAGCGGATGAAGTCGTGCAGGTCGGCTGCGTAGAGCGGGGCGGGATCGATGCCCATCGAGGTGAAGTTGCCCTCGATCTCCAGGCTCACCAGGCCGTGCAGATGGGCCCAGAGCAGGGTGCTGCGTGAGGCGACCGCCGCGGACACGTGCTCGACGTCGCGGCGCTTCATCCACGCGTGGAACTGGTCTGCCGAGTCGTCCGGGACCGGCGGGCCCGGCCGGGTCAGGGCGGCGGCCACGTTCAGTACGACGTTCATGGCCGGCTGGGAGGCCTCGACCAGGCGCGTGGACTGGGCGTCGTAGCCGGGCAGGGGCGCCCTGAACAACAGGCGATAGCGGTGCGGCTCTGCCAGTGCCCAGTCGCGGTAGGCCTGGGCGACCGCGGTCAGGCGTGCGGTCGCGTCTCCTGCGACCTCGTCGGCCGCGCGGCCGAGGGTGGCCGCCAGCTCGCCGTACGCGTCGATGACCAGCTCGGTGAGCAGGCTGTCGCGGTTGGCGAAGTAGCGGTAGAGCGCGGGGCCGGTCATGCCCAGCTGCTTGGCGATGGCGTTGAGGGACAGGGCCTCCGGGCCGCCGGTGGCCAGTTGCTGGAGTGCCGCCGTCTTGACCTCCTGTCGTACCTGCGCGCGGAACCGATCGCGCGGGCCCGTCCCGGTCCGGCTGTCTGTGGCCACTTCATCGCCTTCTTCGTCTGCTCGGAGTCTGTCGGTGTGCGCTGGTGTCCAGCCCTTGACGTATCGAATATAGAGGAGCAAGCTTTAGTTAGAACCTATCACGAACACATGAAGCACTAACGAATTGAGTGCCTACGGGTGCTGCGCTTACCGATATGAAGGAGCTCTGACCGTCATGGACACCGAGACCGTCGCGGACGTGGTGACCGAAGTCGTCCTCCCGGGCGTCGTGGAGCCGTCCGGTCTGGAGATCCGGGTCCGTCCCGCCCCGCAGCCGACGGCCGGGGAGGTCGTACTGGGCCTGGAGGCGTCAGGTGTGTCCTTCGCCGAGCAGCAGATGCGTCGCGGCAAGTACTACGACCAGCCACCGTTCCCCTTTGTGCCCGGCTACGACCTGGTCGGCGTCGTACTGCGGGTGGGCGTGGGCGTGGACACCGCGCTGATCGGCCGCCGCTTCGCCGCGCTGACCAAGGTGGGCGGCTGGGCCGGTCAGGTCGTTCTGCCCGTCGCAGGCCTCGTCGAGGTCCCTGGAGAACTGGACGCGGCCGACGCCGAGACGGTCGTGGTCAACGGCATCACCGCCTGGCAGATGCTGCACCGCATCTCCAAGGTCCGCGCCGGGCAGACCGTGCTGGTCCACGGGGCCAACGGCGGCGTGGGCTCCACTCTGGTGCAACTGGCCACCCACGCCGGAATCCGCGTCATCGGGACCGCCTCACCGCGCCATCACGACGCGGTGCGCTCACTCGGCGCGACACCGCTCGACTATCGTGCGGCCGATCTGCCCGCCAGGGTGCGGGAGTTGGCACCCGACGGTGTCGACGCCGTGTTCGACCACGTCGGAGGCGATGGAATCGTCGACTCCTTCCGCCTTCTGAAGCGGGGCGGCACGCTCGTCTCCTACGGCACCGCGGCCACCAAGAACGACGTCGGGTCCTCCCGTCTGCCGGTCCTCAAGCTCATCGGACGGCTCTTCCTCTGGAAGCTTCTGCCCAACGGCCGCCGGACGCACTTCTACAACATCTGGGCGGGCAAGCGGCGTTCCGACGCCTTCCACGACCGTCTGCGTACCGACCTCGGCCGCGTGTTCGCCCTGCTCGCCGACGGCACCATCACTGCGCAGGTCGCGGCCCGAATCCCGCTGAGCCAGGCGGCCGAAGCGATGCGGCTGGCCGAGTCCGGCACCGTCACCGGCAAGGTGATCCTTGTCCCGGACCCGGCGCAGGGTGGATCCGACGCTTCGTGACGGATCACCGGGGCGTCGCAGGCTCACTCGCCTCCTGGCCGAGCGAGGGCGAGAACCCTCGGGCGGGCTCGGGCAACACGCGGAACAGCAGCCAGCTCAGGGCCGGCATGAGGATCAGCGGTGCCAGAGCGGTGCGCAGGGACGTGGCGTCGGCGAGGCTGCCGATGAGGGGGCTGACCAGACCGCCGATGCTGACGGTCAGGCCCAGGGTGATGCCGCCGGCGGTGCCGACGCGTGTGGGCAGGTAGTCCTGTGCGAGCGTGACCTGGAGGGAGAACGGGACGTAGAGGCCGGCGGAGGTGAGCGCCACGAACAGGTACAGCGCCGGGCCGGGTACGGCCACCACGCCCGCGGTGGATCCGATCGTGAGCAGGTAGGACCAGCGGGACACGGTGACCCGGCCCCACCGGTTGGCCAGTTGGCCGCCCAGGACGGAACCCACCGCGCCGCCGGCGTAGAGCACGAACAGCGCCGCGGTGCCCGCTGCAGCGCTGCCGCCCATGCGCTCCTCGGCGTACAGCGAGATGAAGGTGCTCAGGCCGACGAAGATGACCGACCGGCAGACCACCGCCAGGGACAGCTTCACGAAGGACGCCCTGTCGTCACGCCCGACCGTGACCGCCGTACCGGAGCCGGCGGACCGCTGTCTCTCCAGCGCGCGCAGCACCGGCAGGCACAGCACGCTGCCGGCGAGAGCCGGAACCACCAGCAGCGGTGTCAGGCGAAGGCCACCGGTCGCGACGACGGCGGCCACCATGAGGGGGGCCGCGGCGAAACCGACGTTGCCGCCCAACGAGAACCAGCCCATCGCACCGTGGCTGCCGCCGCTCGCGAGCCGGGCGACCCGGGCGGACTCGGGGTGGTAGGCGGCCACGCCGATCCCGGACAGCGCCACGCACGCCAGCGTCAGCGGGTAGGAGCCGCTGACACCGCTCAGTGCGATGCCCAGACCGCCGAGGACTGTGCTCAGCGGGAGCAGCCAGGGCATGGCCCAGCGGTCGGTGAGCACACCGAACACAGGTTGCACCACGGAGGACAGCAGAGATGCGGCGAGCACGATGCCCGAGACCGCGGCGTAGCTGTAGGCCCGCTCGGCGACGAAGTACGGGACGAGGGACGCCACGGCGCCCTGGTAGATGTCGACGCAGCCATGCCCGATCGACAACAGAGTGATTGCTGAATTCCTTGCCACATCGCCATGGTCATCGCCGCGTGAGGTGTCGCGCTTTCGATAAACTGCCAATCAATGACGCAGATCCGCCATCAGCCGGTCGCGCCGACACGTACCCAGTGGCTGGCGTCCGGTGCCGCGATAGACGCCCACCGGCACGACGACCACCAGATCGTCTACGCCGGCCGCGGAGTGCTGGGCGTCACCACCGACGCGGGCTCCTGGGTCGCGCCGGGTACCCGCGCCATCTGGGTACCGGCCGGTACCGTGCATGCCCATCAGGCACACGGCGAACTCGAACTGCACCTGATCGGCCTTCCCCCGGGCGACAATCCGCTCGGATTGGACGAGCCGACGGTGCTGTCCGTCGGGCCGCTGCTGCGAGAGCTGATCCTTGCCCACACTCGCACCCCTGACGACGGCAGCCCCGAACGCGCCCGTCTGCGGGCCGTGTTGCTCGACCAGTTGCGGGCTTCCCCGCAGCAGCCCCTGCACCTGCCCGAGCCGACCGTCCCGCAACTCCGCGCACTGTGCGAGATCCTGCGCGCCGATCCGGCCGACAACCGTACGCTCGCCGCGCTCGGCAGAGAGACCGGGGCGAGCGACCGCACACTGTCCCGCCTCTTCAACAGCGACCTCGGCATGACCTTCCCGCAGTGGCGCACGCAGCTACGCCTCCACCACGCCCTGGTCCTGCTGGCCGAGGACACGCCGGTGACCACTGTGGCGCACCTGTGCGGCTGGTCGTCCGCCAGCGCGTTCATCGACGTCTTCCGCCGTACCTTCGGCCATACCCCAGGCACTCACCGGCCGAGGGATCGAGCGAGATGAGGGCCGGCACCGCAACTGCCCGAGGCGACGAAGGGTCCGCGGGCCGCTTCGTGCAGCGGTCCGCGGACCCGGGGACACGCCGTCCTCAGCCGATGTAGAGCTGGTAAGTGGCGCCGTTGCTGGTGTCGTTCGCCGAGATGAGCCGGGGCTCCCACCGCCATCCGGTGCTGGGCTTGCGGTGGTGGAACTCGACCGACTGCCCGGCGATCCACCAGTAGCCCGCCGCCGTGGTGCAGCCCTTCGGCGCGATCTCCCAGAACTGCGAGCCGCCCCAGTCGCCGTACTGGTTCTCGCCGACGAAGAAGAACTTCACCGTCTCGGAAGAGCCGCTGCAGACCTTGAGCTGTACGTACTTGGTGCCGGCGTAGGCCGTCCCCGGAACCGCCAGGCTGCCGAAGAGGGCACTTGCGAGCAGTGTCGCCGTGGCGACTTTGCGCTTGAGACTGCGCACGGAACTACCACCGTTCTTGGGAATGGGGATGGGGTCCGACGGATCGGATCGGTCGGAGGGGGTCAATGCAGGAGACCCTGGGAACGCAGCCAGGTCCGGGCTGCTTTTCCGGGAGCCTCGCCCGCGTCGACGGAAGAAGTGAGCGCGGCCAACTGGCCTGTGGTCAGCGCTGTGTTGACGCGAGCAAGAGCTGCCCTGCCCGTCGCGTCCACGGCAGGGGCGCTGATGAGGGGGAAGACGTGTTCGGGCGGGATGACGGACTCGGGATCCGTCAGCACGACCAGGCCGTCCCGAGCGATCGCGGGGTCGGTGCCGCGCAACACCAGCACGTCCGCTGTACCCGACGTCCCGGCAGAGGAGAGAGTGGCGTCGTACGCCTTCTTCAGGGACGCGGCGGACGGCGCGTCGGGATCACGGGAGGCGTTGCCGCCAAGAGTCAGGCGACCGCCGGCCCTGCCGAGGTCGGCGAGGCTGCGCAGGGCGTGGCGCTTGGCCGTGGTCTTGGTGACCGCGAGGACGATCCCGCGCTGCGCCCCGGCAGGCGGCAGTGCCACGATCCCAGGGGGCAGCGCCATGCTCAGCGTCGCCTCCATGTTCCCGGGCATGGTCTGACCGCCCGGCAACGCGCGCAGCATCGTGCTCTCGTAAGCGGGCGCGATGCCGATCCTGCCCGCCACCACGGCTTCGGCGGTATCGGCGGGGGAGGCGTACGTGGCCCTCGCCGTCCGCACCTCCTGTCCTGCAGCGGTGAGGAGTTCGCCGTAGAGCGCCGCCACGACCCGGCTCTCCGTGGAGGTGTCGGTACCGATCACGGTCGGCCCTTGACGGTCCGCGTGACCGCTGTACGTGCCTCCCGCACGCCCCTCGGCGCAGCCGGAGAGGAAGAAGAGCGAGCAGACGGCGAAAGCGACGATACGGAGCGGTGGCCGGTTCAGCAGTGCGCGCCGATTTCGGCGGACGTCATCGCCCGGTCCTTGAAATTGACGTAGCCGTAGCTGGGATTGTCCTTGTTGAACCCGGACTGCTGGAAGTCGTAGAGGTACCAGACGAAGTGGTCGTAGTACTTGTCCTTGAACTGGATTTCCCACCAGCCCTTGGCCTGCTGCTTGGACGTTCCGCGCTCGAGCCACCCGACACTTCGAGGCGAGATGTTGATGGTGTTGGACTCGGTGTCGGTGTGGGAGTTCTCCCAGCTGTGGCTGTAACTGGTCTCGACGGAGGCCTCGAAGACCAGCGAGAACTTATAGGTCGCCGAGACGGAGACGCCGATCGTGTTGCCGGCGGTGGTCGTGTCCGACCAGTCGATCCGGTGCTGGTTGGTATTGCTCCCGCAGTTGTACGCGGTGCTGCCGACCTGGTGTTTCGGGCCGGTGTAACCCCAGTAGCTCTGCGGGTGGAACTTGCACAGGCTGGCCCAGTTGCAGGCCTTCAGGAGTTCGGCCTGTGTCGGACTGCCGGCAGCGAACGCCTGCGGGGCCACCAGCAGCGAGGCGCCCATGGTCAGGGCGGCGAGGGTTCCGGCCGTGCGGGAAAAACGCCTGATCGATCCGTTCCTGCGATGCCTGAATACCATTGTCCGCTCCAAGAGGGGGGTGAATTTCGGAGGATGGCCCTTCGGCTGCGCATAACTATCGGGCGAGAATCATGTGCCGGTCAAGAGAGAATAAGAAAAGGGTGAGGATTTTTTCGGGCGCAAGGTAATTTCGGAAATGCGAATGCGCACTGTCCGGAACCCTGATTCTCTCTGGATTGCGGCAGCGTTAATTTTATGGAATTACTGCGGAATGCCTATGGGACGCTTGCGGGCTCAATAGTGGGGGACGGCGTCGGCGGCTGAATCGGTGTCGACCGCTCCACGATCCTCCCAGCCCTCCCTCAGGGTTTGATCAGAACCGGATCAGAGGCGGATCACAACTCGCAGCGGCCGTGCCGGCGCCGGCGCGACCGGTCAGCCGTACAGATGCGGGCGCGGGGCGAGTTCGACGGTCACCCGGCCGCCGGATTCCTGCGCCCGGACGCCGGCCTCGGCCACGGCGGACGCCGCGTAGCCGTCCCAGACGCTGGGGCCGGTGACCCTGCCCTGCCGGGTGGCGTCCGCCCAGGCCTGGACCTCGCGGTCGTAGGCGTCCGCGAACCTTACGAGGTAGTCCTGCGCCACTTCCTCGCACGCACCGCCGGCCCCGGTCACCACCATGGCGTGCTCGTCCCCGATCCGCGCGGTGCCCGACTCGCAGACCGCCTCGCACCGCACCTGGTAACCGAAGCCGGAGTTGACGAAGACCTCCACATCCACCAGGGCGCCGCGCTCGGTCTCGAAGAGCACGAACTGCGGGTCGATCAGCCCCTGCGGGGCGTTTGTCGACGAGGTCGGACGCAGCACGGTCACCGCCGTCAGCTCCTGGTTCAGCAGCCAGCGCGCCGCATCGATCTCGTGCGCGACCGAGCTGTTGACCAGCATCGCGGTGGTGAACCCGGGTGGCGACGACACGTTGCGGTGCGTGCAGTGGAGCATCAGTGGCCGCCCCAACCGCCCGCTGTCCAGCAGGGACTTCAGGCGCACGTACTCGGCGTCGTAGTGGCGCATGAAGCCGACCTGCGCCAGCCGCCGCCCGAGCCGCGCCTCGGCCTCGACCACCCGCAGGGCGCCCGCGGACTCCGGCACCATCGGCTTCTCGCACAGCACGGGCAGCCCGCGGGCGAAGGCGCCGAGCAGCGCCTCCTCGTGCGCGGGGCCGGGGGAAGCGATCAACACCGCCCGGACGCCGGGAGCGTCGAGTGCGGCCGACACCTCGGTGCGGACCGAGACGTCTTCGATGCCCGCCACGGCGTCCTTGGCCCGCTCGGCCTCGGGATCGGCCACAGCGGCAACCCTGGCGCCGCTCACCACCTGGTCGATCCGCCGTATATGGTCCGCGCCCATGTGTCCGGCACCCAGGACTGCCACACCCAACAGCTCGCTCACGCGTCCCGCACCTCTCCGCCGCCAACTCGGTTCCTGTGATCCGATTGTCGGCCGGAAAGATCAGTAACGCAGTACCCCGGCGATGCCTTTCGCGTCCGCGAGGCTGCCGTCCGGGACGAAACGGACCTCGGCGCCGGTCTCCAGGCATCGTTCGACGATCTCGTCGACGATGTCCTCGCGGGCGTCCAGATCGCCGCTCTCGGCCGGTACGAGATGCTCGCCGCCGTCGTCGCGCACGGTGACCCGGTAGTTCTCCTCGACGGCGAGCAGCCGGACCCGGCCGTCGGTCGCGTGCTGCCACACCTCGTCGACACCGGCGGCGAACTCCCTTCGGCCGCGCGCCGATTCGAGTTGCCGTGCCACCGCGTCGACGTTCTTCCGGTCCTCGGCCAGGACCACGGGTCGGACCGTCTGCCACACCGCGTCGGGGGTGGCGTGCGCCAGGCCGCCGTGCGGGATGTGGAACGCCTGCTTGGCGACCGTTCCGACCTCGTCCAGAGCCGAGAGCGCCGCTGTCTCGCCGGTGACGTAGAGCGGCCGGGGATGCTCGCGCAGGACGGCGCCCATGGCGGTGTCGGCCTCGCGCAGGAACTGGCGGGTGTGTTCGGCGCGGAAGGTGCTGGCGAGGTCGCCGACGCGTTCCTGGCGCTCGGCGTCCGGGTCCTCAAGGCTCCGGGCGAGCGGGAAACCCGCGAGGTGCTCCTCCACGACGCGGTCGGTGCCGCCGTTCCACAGCGTGACCCGGTCGGCCGAGACCGCGAGGACCCAGAACGGGCGCTCGGAAGCCTGTGCGGCGACGAGATTGCGGGTCAGGAAGGTGTCGGAGAGAACCACCCGCTCGGGCACCGTACGGGCCAGCGACCAGACCTGGTGCTCGCCCGGCGCCGCGAAGATGACCAGGCCTTCCTCGGCATGCGCCAGATCCACCTCGGCGAGCGCCAGGTCGAGCTGTTCGACGAGGTCCGTCCGCCGCTCGCGGGTGACCGCCGGGTCGGCCTGCAGCTGCTTCTTGGCCTCGGCCACCACATTGCGCAGCCGGACCGGATCCTGGGCGTTGTCGGGCTCTCGGCGGTGGGTCGGCGTCAGCACGGACACCGCGGGGTAGGGCCGCGGCCGACGCAGCTCGGTGAGGGTTGCGGTACTCAGAGCATGCTCCATACGTGCACGATAGGACCGATTTGCCCGCAGGGCACTTGGAGCAGTGCGCCCGGCGCCGAGCAGGCCGACGAGAAGCAGGCCGAGGGTCAGAACGTGTCCGGGTCCGCCGCCGCCCAGTCCACGTCCCACGCCCGGGGCGGTTCACCGAGCAGGACGCCGGGCGCGAGCCACTCGTACAGCTCGGCGTAGGACTCGACGGTCGTCGGGTCCGTACGGCGGCGCAGCAGCTCGGGGCCGAGCTCGCGCGGGTCCCGTACGCCCATCGCGGCCATGATCTGCGTGGCGCTGCGGACCGTCGCCCGCTGGTAGCGATGGACGCGTTGGGCCTTGTCGGCCACGACCAGGGCACGGACCCGGCGCGGGTCCTGCGTCGTGACGCCGACCGGGCAGGTGTTGGTGTGGCAGCGCTGGGTCTGGAGGCACCCGAGGGCGAACATCATCGCCCGCGCCGCGTTCGTGTAGTCCGCGCCCTGCACGAGCCGTTTCACGATGTCCGCGCCGGTGGCGACCTTCCCGCCGGCGCCGATCCGGATCCGGTCCCGCAGTCCGGTGCCGACCAGCGCGTTGTGCACGGTGACCAGACCCTCTGTGAGTGGTGTGCCCAGGTGGTCGGCGAACTCCAGCGGCGCCGCTCCTGTGCCGCCCTCCGATCCGTCGACCACGATGAAGTCGGGCGTGACGTCCTCCGCGAGCATCGCCTTGCACACGGCCAGGAACTGGCGGCGCGAACCCACGCACAGCTTGAAGCCGGTCGGCTTGCCGCCCGCCAGCTCCCGCATGCGCGCGATGAAGAGCACCAGTTCACGCGGGGTGGAGAAGACCCGGTGATACGGCGGCGAGACGACGGTCTCACCCTCCGGAACATCCCGGGCCCGGGCGATCTCCGTGTTCACCTTGGCGCCCGGCAACACCCCGCCGATGCCGGGCTTCGCCCCCTGGGAGATCTTCAGCGACACGCACTTGACCTCCGGCAGTGCGGCCTTGTCGGTGAACTCCCGCGCCTCGAAGTCGCCGTCGGAGGTGCGGCAGCCGAAGTACCCGGTACCGATCTCCCAGATCAGGTCGCCGCCGGCGCGCAGGTGGTACTCCGACAGACCGCCCTCCCCGGTGTCGTGCGCGAAACCGCCCAGCGCCGCCCCCTTGTTGAGCGCCAGGATCGCGTTCGAGGACAGCGCTCCGAAGCTCATCGCGGAGACGTTCAGCAGAGCCATGTCGTAGGGCTGGGTGCAGTGGGGTCCTCCGACACGGACCCTCGGGGGCTCGTCCGGCACCGCGACCGGGGTCATCGAGGGCACCAGGAACTCGTGTCCGCCCGCGTACACGTCCTGCTCGGTGCCGAACGGCTCCTCGGCCTCGACTCCCTTGGCCCGCTCGTACACGATGCTGCGCACATCGCGGTCGAACGGGCGCCCGTCGTAGTTCCGCTCGACGAAGTACTGCTGCAGCTCCGGGCGCAGCGCCTCCATCAGGAAGCGGAGATGGCCGAGGAGCGGATAGTTCCGCAGCACCGAGTGCCGGCGCTGCAACAGGTCCCACCCGCCGAGGCCGGTCAGCAACAGCAGTACGCCCGCCGCGAACCACCACCAGGGCGAGACGGCGCAGACCAGGACCAGCGCCCCGGCGGCGCCGAGGGCGACGAGCAGCAGTACGACCATCCGACGCACACCCCGAGTCAAACCCATGGCGAAGGTTTGGGCGAGAGGGAGTGATCGGGGCGCCGCTCTCAGGACGGCAGCTGGACCCCCTTGGCGAGCGCCTTGTCCGCGGCGGCCTGGGACGGCTTCCACCAGGTCGTCACCGGCTCCCAGACGAGGACGGCGCGACCGGCGCCCAGCTGCCGAGCGGTGAAGGAGCGCCCGAAACGGGACGGGTCGGGGGAGACGCCGATCGAGGCCACCCGGCGGGCCTCGGGGTCGGCCGGGTCGGCGATGGTGCGGACGGAGGCGTACGCGGCCTTCCCCGCGCCGATCCGGTACGGGCCGCTGTCCCCGGCGGGCACCGGCAGGGCAGCGCCGTCGAGGTCCCCGAAGGTGACGGTGGGGATGCGGTCCACGGTGCACACCCGGGTGCCGCGGTTGGTGACGCTGAGGTGCACCACCCGGGTGTCCTTGGCCACGTGGGCCCGCACGGTGAGGGACTTCTGCGCACACGGGGCCGGCCGCGTGGCGGCAGCGCCGCTCTGGGGCGCCCCGAGGAGCAGGGCGGTGGCGGCGGTGAGGACGGTGGTGGAAAGAGCGAGGACGAGTCGGATGCGCATCGGTGGTTCCCCCTGGGTTCGGTCACGTACGGCTGCGGCGTGCGCGGGGCGACGCCTGCCCAGTGTGACGGCCGGGGAGTGCGGGAGGTTGTACCTGATCTGCCCGTGTTGTCGACCTGTATCCGTTCCGTCATCACACCCGGCAGGAGTCCGGTGGACCTGGGCCCCCGGCTCAGTCGTCCGAGACGCAGGAACTGCCGCTGGGCGGCAGGGAGCCGTACAGCAGGAAGTCGTCGACCTTGCGGTGCACGCACTTGGAGGACGCGTACCCCGTGTGACCCTCGCCCTTGTTGTCGAGCACGACGGCGGAGGAGCCGAGTCGCCGGGCGGTCTCCACGGTCCAGCGGTACGGCGTCGCGGGGTCGCCACGTGTGCCGACGAGGAGCATCTTCGCGGTGTCGAGGTCGCGCACCTTCTCCCGGATGAAGTCCGTCCCCTTGGGCCGGCCGTAGCACATCAGCACCTCGGTGAGCCGGTACTGGCCGAAGACCGGTGACGCCTGCTCGTACTCGGCGCGCAGCGCGTCGAGGTCCTCGGTGACCCGGCCGGCGGTCGGGCGGTCGGGATCGTCCGCGCAGTTGATCGCCACCAGCGCGGCGGGAAGGTTGTCGACCGGAACGTCCTGTGCGTCCACGAGCCCGCCGTCCCCCTCCCTCGGCGCCGCAGCGCTCCGGCGGGTGCCCGGCAGCAAGGCGCCTCCCGACAACTGAAGAAGACCGCGGGTGTCGCCGTCCTGGACGAGGGAGGAGAGGGCCTGTTCGAGAGTGGGCCACAACTGCTCGCTGTAGAGCGCCTGTCCGATGGAGCCCACGAGGTCCTGGCCGGAGAACTGCTGCCCGAAGTCCGTCGGGACCGGGTCCTCGTCCAGGGAGTCGACCAGTTGGACGACCTGCTGCCGTGCGGTGCGCGGATCCTGGCCGAACGGACAGGCCACGTCCTTGGTGCACCAGGTGAGAAAGTCCTCCAGAGCGGTCTGCTGGCCCTCGGCGCCCACCAGCCCCTGCTCGGTGAGGGGTTCGGTGAGGGTGTCGACGCCGTCGAGCACCATCCGGCCCACCTTCTTGGGGAACTGCGCCGCGTACACGGCGCCCAGGCGCGTGCCGTAGGAGAAACCGAGGTAGTTGAGCTTCTTGTCGCCGAGCGCCCGGCGCATCACTTCCATGTCCCGCGCGGCGTCGACCGTACCGATGTGGGCCAGGACCGGTCCCGAGTGCTTCGCGCACGCGGCGGCGGCCTTCTGCAACGCCTTGAGTGTGGCCTGCGGATCACTGACGTCCGCGGTCGCGTCCGCCGTGTCCGAGGCCTCGTCCGCGCCCTCGCCGCAGCTCACGGGGGAGGACCGGCCGACACCGCGGGGATCGAAGGTGACCACGTCGTAGCCGTTAGTCAGCCCCATGAAGTCCTTGCCGCCGCCGGCGAGTTCGCTGATTCCGGCACCGCCCGGGCCGCCGAAGTTCAGCAGCACCGAACCTCGCGACTTCCCGGTCGCCCGGTAACGGGCCAGTGCCACGTCGAGCGTTCCGTCGCCCGGTTTCGCGTAGTCGAGGGGGACCTTCACCTTCGCGCACTGCAGATCCTTGGGCATCTCCTCGCCCCGGCACGCCGACCACGTGATCTTCTGGTGGTAGAAGCGGGACAGATCCGGGCCATCGCCGTCGGCGGTGGCCCCGGTGGCCGCCGGGAGACCGGCCCCCAGCAGGGCCAGCGTCGCAGTCGCGGCTCCGAGCAGCGCGCAGCGTGTGTGCGTGGACAGCATCAAGGCCTCCAGGGACGCCCGACCGCGGACCGCAGGGCCTTTCTCGATCCACCGACGGGGATACCCCCTGGATCACGATAGGCGGGCATCCGGGGCCACGCCTCTGGGCGGGCGGGACGGGCCGATGTCCCTTACTCTCCGCGCCGGCGGAGCGGGAGCGGGCGTGCCGGCCCGTCGGCTCGCACGCGCCGACCGCAGGGCTGACCCGCCCGAACTGCATCCTTTTCTGTCAGTTCGATAACCGTGACACTCGATGGAGTGAAAGCCCTATAAGCCATAACTCGGATGGTTCTTCCGCGTTTTATCCGGTGCGGGTAAGTGCCCGCGACCATGTCTGGAAGGCAGGGAACCTATGAAACGGGTTACCCGAAATGGTTTGTTCGTCCTGGTCGCCGCCTCAGGGGCGGTGGCCGCGACGATGCCGGTGTACGCCGACTCCGCCGCGGACGGCGGCACGGCGGGCTCACCCGGGCTGATCTCCGGAAACACCATCCAGCTCCCGGTGCACGTGCCCGTCAACGTGTGCGGGAACACCGTGAACGTGGTCGGGCTCCTCGACCCGGCCGCGGGCAACACCTGCGCCAACACCGGCGGCGGCACGGGCCGCAAGCAGTCGCACGGCGGTACGGCGGCCAACGGCGGCGGCGCCTCCGCACAGGGCGGCGCGGAGCATTCGCCCGGCGTGCTCTCCGGCAACGGAGTCCAACTCCCGGTGCGGCTTCCGGTGAACGTGAGCGGCAACTCGGTGAACGTGGCCGGCATCGGCAACGCGGCCGTGGGCAACGAGTCCACGAACGCCTCCACACCCGGCGTGCACCCTCACCACCCCGCTACGCCCCCGAAGCCCCGGCCGCCGCACAGGCACACCGCGAAGCCGCCGCGCCCCGTCGCCGCGCCGCCCGCTGGATCCTCCCTCGCCCACACGGGCGCCGACCAGACCCTGCCCGCCGTCACCGGGAGCGCCGCGCTGCTGCTGGGCGGAGCGCTCCTCTACCGGCGCTTCCGCCCCGCCCGGCACGCCGAGCCGACCCGGTGATCAGGCACGTCGAGTCGACGTGAGCTTCCACCGTTGGTGCTGTCCGGCACAGGCGAAGGCCCCGTCCGATCCGGGAGAACGTGGATCG
>NZ_JBMNDS010000091.1:0-39531 GCF_052543295.1 Streptomyces sp. SAS_270 | reverse complement strand
GCCGATCTTGTGCGGTTCACGCGGCAACGTGTATCCGCTGGGTTCCTGATCGCGTGGGTGGAGCCCGCAACTCACAGGAGTGGCCAGACGATTCTGACGTCCGGCCGGTATCGACGCAGAGAAGCGTCTCGCGGAGCCGCAAACGTACGATGAACCGCCCAGTGTGGCGCTGCTTCGCCTGCCGACTGTCAGATCCACGAAGTGCGTACTACCAGGCCAGGGCCGTGATGATCGCCGGAAGAGTCGGCATCGACGCACAGCTGCGACGATCGTTCGCAAGATCTGACTGGGATAACGCCGCATCTATCTTCCGACGGGTTGGGTCCCACGGGTGCTCTGTGATGCCTACGGCCAGATCACAGCTGCGATCGCCCTCAACAGCGATTGATGCACGATGGGCCGCGCCATGGACGCCAGCGCATCAATGATTGCGCAGGGCTGGCCTGGCGAGAGCGGGCGATGCCACGATGCAGGTCCCCATCTCGGTGTCGGCAAACACCAGTTGGGTGACATACCTGGAGCCCGCAACACGCCGACGCGCCCCGCGCGCGGGCGTCGAACTCAGGAGGCAGGACATGCCCCATACATCTCGCGCGGTCGGGTGCGTCGTAAACGGCGCACCCGGCAACAGGCTCTCGACATCCGACGCTGTGGTCATCGTGGTCATCACGGTACTGGCCTGCGTGATGTCAGGCAGTGGCCTGGAAGCATCATCGACCCTGGCGGTGCTGGGCGGTGCCAGTCTGGTCGCGGCGGGCACACTGCTTGCCCTGCGGGGCGGAGGGCAGCGGCTGGGGTCACTGATCGTGCGTGTGGCGCGCGCGATCCCGGCCCCGTAGGCGTGCACCGACCGTGGGGCGCAGAGAGAAGCCGATAGACACGTCCAACGGGGCACTGGCCAAGTTGGCCTGCTGGCTGCGCGCCCAGCGCGCGGCCGGAGGATGGTCATATGCCCAACTGGCGGACCGTGCACGATTGGCGGACCGTGCAACATGTCATGCCACGACGCTTCAGCGCGCGGCGTCAGGACAGGGCGTGCCCAGCGCGCGTGTCGTCCAGGCGTACGCAGAGGCCTGCGATGCTTCGGTCGACGTGGCGATGGATCTGTGGAGGCAGGCTCGCCGAGGCGAGCATTACGGGTCTGCCTTCGGTCGGTTGGCGCCGAGTCCGGTGTACATCAACGGAATCGACAAGTTCAAGGTCGGCCTGCAGGAGCTTTACGCGAGGGCCGGCCGGCCTACGGTGCGCGAGATGGAGGAACGGGCCGGCGGCTTGGGAAGGCTGCCGCACAGCACGGCTCACCGCATCGTGCAGGGTCAGACGGTGCCGCGCGACGAGCACCAGCTGATCGGGTTCTTGCTCGCTTGCGGGGTCACCGACACAGAGCATCCCTTGTGGATTGATGCGTGGAGACGTGTTCTCGGGCATGCTCCGCGCGAGGCGGCGCCACACGCGGGCAGGACGGTGTTCTCAGCGCCCCCGGCGCAGGCTCGGGCATCGCGACAGCATGCTCCGCGCGAGGCGGTGCCACATGCGGGGACGGCGATGGTCGACCGTGTGCCGCGGGGCGCCGAGGTGCCGCGTGTGCCGGACCAGAGACGGACCGGTTCCTCCGCGGAGCCTGCCGCGCTGAGCTTCGGCGTGCTCGGTCCGGTACGAGCCCGAAGTGGAGAGGTGCAGCTCAGCACCGGCTCCCCGCAGCAACGTGCCCTGCTCGCCGCCCTGCTGCTGCGCGAGGGCCGGATGGCGACCGCGAGCGAGCTGATCGACGCGCTGTGGGGCGAGGAGCCGCCGTCGCAGGCGCTGGCGGCCGTGCGGACGTACGCGTCCCGGCTGCGCAAGGTGCTGGGCCCCGAGGTCCTGGTGAGTGAGTCCGGCGGCTACGCGGTGCGGGGACTGAGCGAGGGCGCCTTCGACCTGACGGTAGCTCAGGACCTGGCGGCCGAGGCGGAGAAGGCGCGGAACGCCGGCAACCTGCACCGGGCGCGGGACGTGCTGGGCCGGGCGCTGGCGCTGTGGGACGGCGAGGCGCTGGCCGGCGTGCCGGGGCCGTACGCGGAGACTCAGCGGGTTCGCCTGGAGGAGTGGCGGCTCCAGCTGCTGGAGTCCCGCCTGGACATGGACCTGGAGCAGGGCTGCCACGCGGAGGCGGTGTCGGAGCTGGCGGCGCTCGCGGCGGCGCATCCGTTGCGGGAGCGGCTGCATGAGCTGCTGATGCTTGCGCTCTACCGCAGCGGCCGTCAGGCGGAGGCGCTGGCGGTGTACGCGGACACGCGGCGGCTGCTGGTGGACGAGCTGGGCGTGGACCCGGGCCCCGCTCTTAAGGAACTGCACCAGCGCATCCTGCAGGCGGACCCAGGACTGGAGGGGCCCTCCGCATCAGCCCCGGAACCAGATGCTCTGCCGGTCCGCCCGAATCAACTCCCCGCCACCGTTCCCGACTTCACGGGGCGTGGCGCCGTCGTCTCGGAGCTGAGCGAGGTCCTCGCCCGGGCCGAGGGCCGGGTAATGGCGGTGTCGGGCATGGGCGGGGTGGGCAAGACGACGCTGGCGGTGCACGTGGCGCAGAAAGCGCGGGCCGCCTTCGCCGACGGGCAGTTGTACGTGGACCTGCAAGGTGCGGGCACGCGGGCGGCGGAGCCGGAGAGGGTGCTGGGCGCGTTCCTGCGGGCGCTGGGCACCCCGGACTCGGCGATCCCCGACTCCCTGGAGGAACGCTCAGCCCTCTATCGCGCAGTGCTGGACGGCCGACGGGTCCTGGTGCTGCTGGCCAACGCCAAGGACGCCGCCCAGGTGCGCCCGCTGCTGCCGGGCGTGGAGGGATGCGCGGCGCTGGTGACGTCCCGGGTGCGGATGGTGGACCTAGCCGGGGCGCATCTGGTGGACCTGGACGTGATGTCGCCGGAGGAGGCGTTGCGGCTGTTCGCGAAGATCGTGGGCGAGGAGCGGGTGGCGTCCGAGCGGGGGGCCGCGCTGGACGTGGTGGGGGCGTGCGGTTTCCTGCCGCTGGCGATCCGTATCGTCGCGTCCCGGCTGGCGGCGCGCCGTACGTGGACGGTGTCGATTCTCGCCGCCAAGCTGAGGGACGAGCGCCGCCGCCTGGACGAGCTCCAGGCCGGGGACCTGGCCGTGAAGGCCACCTACGAGCTGGGCTACGGCGCCCTGGAACCCGCCCAGGCACGCGCGTTCCGCCTGCTGGGGCTGGCCGACGGCCCGGACATCTCGCTGGCCGCCGCCGCCGCACTGCTGGACCTTGCGGTGGACGAGACAGAGGACCTGCTGGAGTCCCTCGTCGACACCTCACTGTTGGAGTCGGCGGCGCCGGGCCGCTATCGGTACCACGACCTGGTGCGGCTCTACGCGCGCGCCTGCGCCGAGCGGGACGAGTGGCCGCCGAGCGAACGAGATGCCGCCACGTCTCGCCTGCTCGACTTCTACCTGGCCACTGCTGCCGCTGTGTACGCGATCGAGCGCCCCGAAGATCGGCTGGTGGACGCCCTGGAACCAACCGTTGGTCCTGGGCTGAGGTTCGCCGGGGAGTCCGCGGCCCTGGATTGGCTGTACTCCGAGGCATCCTGCCTGCTGGCCTGCGTACGCCAAGCCGCAGACACAGACAGGCTTCGGCGTGCGATCGACCTGCTCTGGGCGGCCAAGGACCTCAGCGAATCCGGGGCCAACTCCCACCAATACGAAACGACCACCACGGCCATGTGCAACGCCGCCAGGGCTGCCGGTGACATCCGGGCCGAGGGCAGGGCACGCACGATTCTCGCCGATATCCTGCTCGACTCCGGGCAGATCGAGCCGGCCGAGGGACAGGCACAGCTCGCCGCCGAACTCGTCGGCTCCGCGCACGACGACACCGCCATCAGCTGGGTAGCCAACAGCCGAGGCCTCATCCGTCTACGCCAAGGCCGACACGCGGACGCCAAAGCCTTCTTCGACCAGGCCATCAACGGATTCCATGCGCTCGACAACCGGCCCCTCGAAGCGACCAGCCTGGGCAACCTCTCACAAGCCCATCTAGGCCTGGGCGATATCACCCAAGCGGTCGAGATCGCCCAGCGCAGCCTCGCGGCGCACACCGAATTCGGCCGGACGGTGCGCCTCGCCAACGGCCACTACATCGTGGGGATCGCTCTCACACAAACCTGCGAGTACACCGAGGCTCTGGCACAGTTCAGCGAGGCGCTGGCAATCTTCAGCGACCACCGACACCGGCTTTGGGTGGGGACCACGCACTTCCGGATCGCCGAAGCCCACTTGGCCGCCCGTCGACCCGCGCAGGCGGCCCAGCACGCCGAACAGGCCCTCTCACTGGGCTGCATCGGGGGCGACCCGATGCGAGGCAACGTCCTGACTCTCCTGGGGCGTGCGCTCGCGGCACTTGGCCAGGCGGACCGGGCCAAGGCATGCTGGCATGAAGCTCTCACCCTCGTCGAGCAGACCGGGAGCCCAGGAGCGGCCGAACTTCGCGCGTTCATCGAGCGAGGGTCAGAACCGCCTGAATGTGATGGTCCGCGGGGGAGTGTCAGTTGAACGTCGTCGACTGAGCGTCAGTGGCGCAGGCGCAGCGATCTGGTCGTTGAACTGACGGGCGGTGCTCACTTGTTGCGGGTATGAGTGACGAAGGGTTGAGGGCACCTGTGTGCCGACGGAGTCGTATACGTGTCCGTGAGATCTGAGCGTTCGCCACCGGCAAGAACTTGCTCGACGAGGCCGCCGCCCGTGCTTCCGCCACCGGGAGGAATAGTCAAGGCCTGTGGATCCAGTGCCACGTCAGGCAACGTTTGCCCTGTCCGCTATTGGCACCTCGGGGCGGTGTCCCCCGTCGATATGTCCGCCGTTCGGGGGCACGGGCAGCGCGGGGCAACGCGACCCCGAGCCGTCGTTCGTCGCGAGGGAGCGGTCTACGTGCCAGGACAAATCGCGTCAAGCCGTAACTCGCGTGGGCCGGTATCGCAGGGCTACCGCCCCCGACCGGAACTCATGGCGGTTCACGAGCTCGAGCTGGATGCGCTCGCGTAGTCCGGCGAGCAACGTCGGCCCGTGTCCGGCAAGGACCGGCTGAACAAGGAACTCGTACTCGTCGATCAGTCCCAGATCTGCCAACGCCAGGGGGAGCGTCACGCCACCCACCCACAGGCCCTCGCCTGACTCCTGCTTGAGCCGCTGAACCGCTTGCCCCAAGTCACCTCGCACCAGGTCGGCATTCCAATCGACCCCGCTCAGCGTGCTCGACACGACGTGCTTCTTCGCCCGGTCGATGGTTTCGGCGAACGGGATCTGCGACTCATCCATCCAGTCAGGCCACGTGCCCGTTGCCGGCTTCCGCCACGCCGACTCCATCATCTCGTAGGTCACCCGGCCGAATAGCAGGGCATCGGCTCGCTCGATCTCAGCGGTCCAGTAGCGCATCGACTCCTCGTCCGGGGGGAGTCCTGCCTCGTGATGGCAGCAGCCGTCGAGCGTGACGTTGATCGAGTATCGAAGTGCTCTCATCTCGTTGCTCTCCCTTGATGCGCGCCCCGCGTTCACCAGACCGTACTCAGACCACTGCCGGCGCCATTGCTCATCGGCGCCCCGATCGCACCTACTTTGTCGCTGTCGTGACGCGAACTTTAACGTCGTCGTGATGCGAACCAGACCGCAGACCGAGCGCGCGACCGATTCGGCGCTCGGGGCGTTGAGGTTTGCACCGGGGCGGCGCCCATAACGCGCGACTTCGATGCATTGTGCGGCGTCACCTATCGTCGGCTCAGGGGCAAATCAAACGGTCGTGATCGAGGACCTGACCGTCCGCAACATGCTGACCAACCGCAAGCTCGCCCGCTCGATCTCGGACGCGGTGCTTTCTTCCTGTGTGCTTCATCGTGCCTGTGGGGATCTCTGCGGTTGTCCCAGGCACCGTCGCTCTGCGCAGGATGCGGGGCCGGGAGGGAGCCGATCGCTTCCGGGCGCGGGTGGGTGTCGCGCTTGGCACCGCGGCCGTCGTGATTCCGCTGGCCGTGATCGGCTGGGCGATCTGGGCGCTGAGCCAGGCCTACAAGTAGACGGCGATCGGCTTTGGAGCTGAGATATGGCTCTGATCGGTTGCCGAATGACATATGTCATGCCTAGTGATGACAACTCCACGTGCAGGCAGGCCACTTGACACTCCTGGAGGTCTGCTCCTGGGCTCCAGACTGGACGGCGCGCCCTGCAGCGAAGGCGACAGGGAACAGCCGGCACCGTCATGGACGGTGCGGCGGGAATCCCGCCGTCGGCATGCCGACCATGGAGGCTCACCTATGCGATGGACGAACCACGCGGCGGCCGCGCTCACTTCAGCGGCCGCCGCCTCCTTGCTTCTCGCCGGCGCGAGCGCACAGGAGCGGCACGGGGGAAAGACGCGCCAGCTCCGGCCGGCCGGCGCGCCGCAGTCCAGCCGGCAGACGGCAGGGCCAAGGCCATGGCACTCCTGCCCGGGTACATCGTGATGGCCTCCCTGCAGCGGCGGTGGTGGCTTGTGTTAGGCCTGTTCGAGTGCTGGTGTGCCCCCGCCACGACGGCAGTATCGGCAGACGAGATAGACGTGGTGAGCGCGGCTTTGGTCTCGGCGGGGGAGTGGTTCGCCTTCTGGCGCGAGGCGAACGCGAGGCTGTGGGTGCCCTGCGATCCGGGGATGGAGAGCGGGTTTCCGGCTGAAGCGAGTATCAGCGGATTCGGCCCGGTGCAGGCGACGCTGATGACCGCGATGCCGCCCCTGGCTCACCGCCCGCCCCGGCCCGTTCGCCAGGCCGATCCCAGGGCGTTCAAGCCGGGCTGCTTCGTGCGCGGTGCAGGCCCGCTTGCGGAGCCGGGCCGACACGCGGAGCCGGGCGTCGAAGATCTGGCGCTGTTCGACATCCCGGGTCTCCAGGTGGCCGAGCATGCCCCGGAATCTTCGGTGAGCCAGACGCTGCTCCTGTGTTTCCCGCGCTTCCTGCTGCCGTTGCCCGCCCGGGACCTGCGGTGGCCGAGCATGGCGCGCATCCCGGGCGTGCAGCGCATCTGCGCGCTGTCGCCGCACTGCCTGGCGCCGGTCGCCTGGCACCTGCATGGGCCCAGCCCGTCCGCCACCGCCCGGCTGTCCGCCCCGGCTCCCGACCCTCCGGCCACCGCGTCGGCCGGCGTTCCGGACGCCTTCAGCACAGTGGCGCCTCCCACCCGGCGGCGCGCGCTGATGACCCGGATCCACGCCTTCATCGCGGACAACCTGGGCGACGCGCACCTGACCCCGGATGCGATCGCCACGGCCCATCACATCTCCCTGCGCTACCTGCACAAGCTGTTCAAGCAGGAGGGGCACACGGTGGCCGGCTGGGTCCGCGCCTGCCGCCTGGAGCAGTGCCGACGCGACCTGGCCGACCCGCAGTCGGCCGCCCGCTCGATTCATGCGATCGCCGCCCGGTGGGGGTTTGCCAGCCCCGCGCATTTCAGCCAGGTCTTCCGCGGCGCCTACGGCCTCTCCCCGAGCCAGTTCCGTCGGCAGCGCACGGCAGTGCGCTCGGACTAAAGGCCTGTGCGCTCTGCCGTAACGACAGGCCCGGCTGCGACGCGCACCCTGATGAAGGTGCCGAACGGGACTGGTGCGACAGCAGGACGAGATGCACCGGCCCGTTCACCAACTCAACGCGCGCCGACCCGACCCGATCCGCGCGGGCCGGCGGAGCCTTGCTCCGCCCCGGGGGGCGCACGAGCCCTGCCCATCCGCCGGAGAGCGGGTACGACCAACAAGGGGGAACCTCCATGGCACACCGCCTGCGGCGCGGCCTGACGGCCACCGCCGCTGCACTCTCACTCGGATGCGGTCTGTCGATCGCCGGACCTGCTGGCTTCGCCCATGCCGCGGCCTCCGACTGCGAGGGCGGCCGGAACGGATTCACCGACATCTCCGACAGCCTCACGGGCAGGGTGGTGCCCGGCTACCCCTTCGAGATCGGAGGCAGCCACTTCAGCCTGGAATACGGCACCGTCGGGGGCGTGCAGCGCGGCTGGGCCCACCTCACGGCCAGCGGGATCTCCTTCCCGCAGGACGAAGTGTGGATGGACTGGACGCGGGACGGCGGGGCGAGCTGGATCCAGTGCGGGCCCTTCACCCTCGGCTCGAAGTCCTCCAAGACCACCGCGGCTCAGCACACCAGCAATGACCACAACTGGCGCTTTCGCGCCTGCGGCAAGGTCTACCCCAGCGGGTACTCCTACTGCGGTCCCTGGTGGTGAAACCCCCATCGGCCACCACCGAGGAAGGACGCGTCAGCGCACCTCTCGAGGAGCCGAATGCGATGCCGCGTCCGGCTCGGCGCCGAGGACATCAACCGCCGCCCAAGACTCACGTTGACCCGTGGGACAGCTTTCACCCCATCACATCCCGGCACGCACAGGAAAGGACGAATCAGTGCACAAAAATCGGACTCTGGCCACGGCACTGGCCGCTGCAACCCTGGGGGCCATCGCCCTCACTGCGCCCGCCGCCGGCGCATCGACCGCCGCGGGAGACTCCGCGCAGGCAGCGGGATGCGTCGGTACCGCGTTCTCCGGAACCCTGCAGTCGGGAAAGGCCATCTGCAACGGGAACTACCTCGTACGGATGCAGACGAACGGCGATCTGGTCCTGCGTGTGATCTCGACGGGAACGGCCTGCTGGCGCAGCGCAACGGACCGTGCGCCGGGAGGCGACACCTCCGCAACCTTCCACGGCACCATCGTGGGCCCGCCATCCGTCACCATCGACAGCACCTCTCAGGGCCGACTGGCCGAGATCTGGGGCGCGCACACGCTCCAGCACTTCGGAACGAATGCCAACGTGAACACGAGGGGCGAATTCTGGATCGGCTACAAGAAGATCCGCGCGTGCAGCTGAGACCGGCAGGAAAGCCGGCCGCAGCCCCGTTCAGTGCGACCGCGTGTGCGTGAAGGAGGGCCGCTCGGTGGATCCGACGGCGGTGATCGTGGACTCGCCGTCGGTTCGGGCCGCGGCGAACATCCCGCGCGCGACGTCGGGTCGAGACGGCGGCAAAAAGGTGGGCGGGCGCAAGCGGGCACGTGATCGTTGACTGTCTCGGCCTGGTCCTGGCCGTGCTGGTGACCGCGGCTGGTGCCCCAGGGCACCTTGCTGATCGCTGCGGCGGGGCGACCATCAGTTCTGCCTGACCGTTCGCGGCCTCCGGCGACGGATCCGCCTGGCCATCGGCGGCCGCGAACTCCGTCACGGTGTCAGTGACTTGATGTCTCTTCAGGATCATCATTTACACCGGTGAGCGCACAGGCCCCGTACCGGAGATCGAGAACCAACCAACTGCGGACATCGGCCGACGCGGGCGAAGTGGTCCGCGTCCTCCCTACGCGGACCTGACCAGCGGCATCAGCCCTCACATCTGCTCCGCGCCCCGTCTGATGGACACTTGGACAAGAACACGATGGACCAGGTCTTCCGGCCTACGCAGTGACGCCAACTCTCCCGAACGGAACCAGCACCAATGAGCCGTCCCGCAATACCCGACCTGGCCTGGTGGCGCGAGGACCCCGAACGATGGGAACTGGTGGAGTTCGATGGGCAGCACGATCAGGACGGCCTGCCCATCGACATCCGCTGGGAGGATCGGGAGCAGGTCCTCGGAGCCTTGGTCCGGGATCCTGGCCATGAGGATGGGGACTTTGCCCGGTTCCTGCTGATCCAGGAGACACGGCGGCACGGGCACTCCTGGGGCTTCAGCCACTGCATCGAGATCGCGGCCCTACGGGTTGCCGAAGAACGCCGCGTCGAGGATGTGTGGCTCCTCTGGGAAGCCGTCTCCACGAGTTTCGATACCTGGTGCGGTCTTCCCCACCGCTTGCTGTTCGCCGCCGGGGTGGCCACCACCACGGAGTATGTCCAAGGCGCTGACCACCCTCAGGGGGAGGAACTCCTGAAGTACCTGGGGGAGATCTCCGAAGTCACGGACGAGGAGGTCGCCCAGACGCTTGCCCATCGGCGTCGTCACTACAGCGAGATCCTCGACGAACTGGCCGTGGAGTGAGGCTCCACGGAGACCACCGTGCAGGTGGTAATGACGTCCTGGACCAAAAGTCCGGAGGGGGAGGCCGCGTGTGCATGCGCCGCTCCTGGAGGCCCGGCCCGGCTGGGATTTCCACGACCGGTGACGCCGGCCGTCAGATGGCGTGTTGGGCGGCGTGTATCTCGTAGCGGATGCGCTGGCGCTTGAACTGGGGAGCCAGGCGAAGGTCGCTCGACCACCCCGTGAGTCTTGCCCGGGCCCGAGCGGTGGGCGACGTCGCGACGGGCGATTGGCAGCTTGATTCCGTGCTTCCGCAGCAGGCGGTGGTACTTGTCGAAGCCGTGACGCCGATTGGCGAACAGTCTGCGGGGTCGTGTGCGCGGGCGTCCGCGCGGGTCCTGGATCGGTGGGATCGCGTCAAGGAGAGGCAGGAGCTGTCGTCCTGGTCGGCCTGCGCGATGGGGAGCGACGCGGGCGGTTCGGCGGACGGGCCCGGCTCGGCATCCGCGCGACTGCGGGCGACTGGCCGTCCGTGGCCGAGCAACTGTCACCCAACATCCGAGATCAATCACAGCAGAAGTCCACCCACCGCAGTTGCAGAGTGTGGCATTCCGTCGGGGGATGGGACACAGGATGAACCGTTTGGCTGATACGCGACGTGACACAAGGTGACCGAACCTACGGGCCCACCCCTTGCGAGTCGGAAAGGGCCAAGCGGGCCTCGTGGGAGCTTTCTTGCGGTGACAGGATGCCTGAACACGGAGGAGCACAGGGAGATCCCATGCACGATCAAGGCAACCCCGGTTCGGCAGAAGGCTTCAACGTCTTCGCTGTCGACGGCAGCTGGCCGGAATCACGGCAGGTCACGGGGCACGGCTACAACCGAGGCACCGGCGACATCCATGTGTACCTGTGGTTCGGTTCTCCGCAATTCGACCCCGAGGTCGAGCATGTCACGGTCTTGAGCGCCTCCTCCGGCAATGCGGAGGGCGGCCATGCTCTGGAGCGGGCTTTCGAGGACTACTACCACCCCGGCGAGGAACCCCCGGCCAGCCTGCCGGCCTCCGAACCCGTCACGATCACCACCGACGGGAAACCCATGACGTTCGAACTCTGGCGCAACAGCAGCAACCGTTACTGGGTCGCACGGGGATGCGTCGAGAGCACTGAACTGGTCCTGTCCGGCGCCGAGATCGAACCCAGCGAGCTCAGCCTGGTCCGCGTGAGTGACCTGACCTCGTTCTCGAACCCATTCGCGCCCCGGGTAACTGCACCGCACCTCGGCCCTCATCACACTGACCGACACCGCTGCCGCGAGGTTGGAGCGCGAGGGCGGCCGCGAGACGGTAGGCCGTTGTCCGACCAGGCATGACGCCCAAGAAGCGGCGGATTGGCTGCTGGACCGGTTCTCCCAACTGGCACCCGCGCTGCCGGTCACCGCCGACATCGAGGCGGGCGGCGGCCAGTTCCTCGTCATCCTGGCCACCGGCCGCCGCTGATTGGGGATCACCAGCCGCGCTCTCGCGTCGAGGTGAACCGTCAACTCAAGTGGAACTGTCGTGGCACGAGCTGACCCACGGGCGCGTGGCGGGCTGCCGCTGGGTGACCGGCGGGGCGGCCGGGCCGGGTCACCAGGGGCGGTGGCAGAGCCGCTCGCGCTGGGACCACTGTGGTTCTGCGACGGCCCCGTGCCTCCCTTCCAGCAGGTCAGCCGGACGATCGACCGGGCCGGCCTGGCCCACCGCGTGAGGGATGATGGGGACGGAATGACGGAACGCGAAGTCAGGAGCTTCCATGGCGAAGCGGGTTCACCAACCCCGTGAGGACGCCGAGTTCGATTTCATCCTCGGGATGAGCGGAGTTCCGGTCCTGGCATACTTCACCGGGACATGGCCCAAGGCAATCGAGCCCTGCCGGATGATGGACCTCGTCGTGGGTGGCATCGCCGACGATTACACGGGTCGCCTGACGGCCGTCCGCACCGACATCACACGTTGTCCGGCCGCAACCGAGCGATACGGGATCACCGGAGCCCCGTCCTACGTCCTGCTGAAGGAGGGAGAGGCGGTGGCGCACGGCACGGGGCCCATGACCCTCGCCGCGATACGGGAGTTCCTGGACGGCCACCTCTGAGCGGCCGCCGGCACTGTGGCCGCGACGCCCGTCACGCACGCCGTGGGCGTGCTGCCGCAATTCTCGCCGGAAGTGAGTGACCGTGCTTGCGGTGTCCTTGTTGAGCTGCTGCCGCAGGGCTTCGTTGTCGTGGAAGAGTGCGGCGATCGCGGTGTGGGCGGCCTTGAGTTGATCTCCAGGAGCGTGCATTCCTGGGTCTTCCGCAACACTGCCCGCCTTGCGCTGGCGTCCGACGTTCCTGCCTCAATCCTCGCCGCTCTCACCGGGACCAGCTCGACCACCCGATGGCCTGGACGAACTTCGTCAAGCGCGACTGGGCCGGCTACCTCAGCAGCCGGCGAAGCGACAGCAAAGAAGTCGGTTTCTCTCGTAGGTGCGCCCCGGCATCATGGTCGTCGGTAGGTTCATACGCGAGAGGGACGAGTGCGGCGGGTGACTGGAGACGGACAGGCGGATTTGACGGAGCTGTGGCAGCAGCGTTGGCCCAGTTGCCCTCCGGTTGGGTACAAGCTCCGTGACCCATATCGAGATGTCTGGGTACGTTTTCACAGTCTGCCGGAGTCGAAACGGTACGCGGAGGACGAGAGCGAGTACACCGTAGTCCTGGGGCGTTACAACACCGTCCTCGATGAGCTGTTCGCTGGTGCGGACGTTTATGTGATCACTTCACTCTGGACAACCGAAGCCGAGGTTCCGTCATCGCAACCCGTCACGGGGTACTGGCAGAGTCTGTTGGTGGAGGACGACCCTGACCCTGAGTTTCGTACGTACTGTCACCTCTTCGCCGTCCGTCGGCCCTGGCGGCGTGGCTGCATCGACGAGTCGCTCCGAGACATCGCCGACGACAAGGTGGCGGGAGTCCTCATCACCGACACACGGATGCAGCGCATCCACCACCCCTACGACGGTGGCGCCGACGTCTTCCTCGCTACACCCGAGGAACGGGACCGGATGCGCGATCGGCATGCCGACTGGCTTTCCAGTCATCCCTCGGGTCTCTGACCGGCTCGTCACTCCTCCCTGCTCAGAATCGTCTCCACCGCAAGAACCGGGTTGAGCGGCTCCACGAGCTCTTTGGCGGCAACGGCCACCAGACGCGCGGGTGCATCACCGTCCAACAATGCGCTCACGTATTCGATGGCCTCCGCAGGCGAGAGCGCCGGCAGCCTCTGGCGCAGCGTCCGCACAGCGTGCATGCGTCCGCGCGTAGCGGCTACTGCGCACAGCGCATCGTGTGGATCGTCCACTGCGGTGCGCACCGGCAGCCCACGTATCCGGGCTCGATAGTCGGCCTCCCACTCCCCGGCTACCGCGGAGACGACGCCGATCTGGTGCAGTCCGCCGTCGACACGGTCGATCAGCTACGGCCCGTTGTCAGCCGGCATGAACGCCGGGTTTCGAGTGCGTACGAATTCCGCGGAGGTCCAGAAGGCGATCCACACCAGCTCGTGCTCCTCGACGTCGACCACAGCCATCCGCATCGCGTCTACACCCGAGGGTTTCCGGGTGCGCGCTCCAGCGGACCTTCACACTCGTGCTGCTGGCGGTTGTGACCGTCATGCTTATCGCCGCGCTGGTGTGATGCACGCCGATCAACCGCACTGGCGGCAGGGGGCGTCCGGACGACGTCTGGAGCCGCAGGCAGGGAGAGGGTTACCGTATAGTTACCCCTGGGGGTATTTGGGAGGAGTATTCGTGGAGCTTGAGCTGGCGGGCGACGAGTTGCGCTCGGTGCTGAACCGGCTGCGCCGGGCGCAGGGGCAGATCTCCGGGGTGATCCGGATGATCGAGGAAGGCCGCGACTGCGAGGACGTCGTCACGCAGCTTGCCGCTGCTTCCCGAGCGCTCGACCGGGCGGGCTTCGCCATCATCGCGACCGGCCTGCAGCAGTGCATCGTGGACGCGGAGAGCGGCGCGGGCGGTGGGAAGGACCAGGATCAGATGCGCACCAGGCTGGAGAAGCTGTTTCTGTCGCTGGCCTGAGGAAGCTTGACTGGGGCGCGTCCGCCAAGCCCGTACACGGCGGACGTGCCCTTTTTGCCGGGTGAGGACGAGGCTCATTGAAGCGTCGCGGCCCCGGCCTTCACCGGTAGACGTTCCCCGTCCCGGGTGGCGCCCAGGTCTCCGTGGCAGTCAGGGCGCTTCAGTTCGGGTGGGCCGGGTGCAAGCCCGTGCGGTGAGCGCGTCGGCGGGTTGAGCGTGACGTCGGGCTGGTGTCGACGGTCCGCCGGGTCATGAAGGCGCCCGAGCGGGCGTGTGGTCCGGCAGACCGGCGCGAGGTGGTGATGACCGCCCCGGGTGCGTGCCCAGTGCCGGCCGCTGCACGTTGTTGCTGACCGCGGGGTGCGGGTGAGCGTCCGCCTGGCGCTATGGAGACTCATTACGGCACCAGAGGTCGATCGGGGGGGCGATTGCCCAGCCCTGGGTGTCGACGAAGAGCGCGGTGGCCCACTCGAAAAATTACCCCCCGGGGTATATAGTCACTGGGGTGTACCCCCGGGGGTATCTTCTGATCCTATAAATACCCCGGGGGGTATATGAATGCTATCGGCGGTGAGGAGTAGGAGAGTCGAATGGACCCGTCATACGGCCGCACCGCCCACGTGGCTGACCGTGATCGATGCCCAAGCGCTTTCAGGGCCAAGCTCGATCACGACATGGAGGACTACGTCGTTCTGGGTGCCTGCAAACCGCCCCTGGCCCCCGGGGCACTCGATGCCGATCGGAGCGTGGGGCTGCTCCAGCCGTGCAACGTCGTCGTCCGCGCCGATGGTGACGGCGTGCTCGTCCAGGGTGTGGAGCCGAACATGTCGGTGACCTTGACGGGTGACGGCACGCTTGCCGCGGTCGCCGAGGAAGCGGTCGTCCGCCTTGACGCCGTGCCGGCCGCAGTGAAGGACAGGTTCGCGTAGTTGCCTTGCAACTGCCCGGGTTCCGGTGCGTGGCCTTTGTCGCACCTCTTCCGAGGCAGACGCATCGCATCCATATACCCCCCGGGGTATTAGGTAGTCAGTGCTGGAAAACCATCCTCCGGGTATACGAAAGGGAACTGAGCATGACCACTGCCCAATCCACACGGGAAGCAGCGGACTCCTCTGCCGGGCCGCCGACAATCCTGCCCGGCGTGCTGGGGCGCCTCGGCGTCTGGGCCACCACACGCCTGCGCCTCGTACTGGTGCTGTGGTTCGTCCTGGTCGTCGGCCTCGGAGCCTTCGCGCCGCAGGTGACCTCAGCACTGGCCGGGGCCGGATGGCAGGCCAACGGGTCGGAGTCGGTGACGGTGCGCGAACTCGCGCAGAAGCACTTCGGAGGCAACGCCTCCTCCGCAGTCCAGGTCGTCGTCACCACCGACAAGCAGGTGTCCGACCCCTCGGTACGGAAGGTGATCGCCGAAGCGACCGCCCTGTTGGAGCACGACTCACGCATCTCGACCGTCGTACAGCCTCAGGCGGGCGCGACCATCAGCCAAGACGAGAAGGCGGCCATCCTGCTCGCCGGGGCCGGCGCCGACACGAACGACATGGTCCGGGCCGCCGATGACCTCAAGAAGCCGCTGTCCGAGCTGTCGGGCGACGGCATCGAGGTCAGCGCGACCGGATCGTCGGTGATGTGGAGCGACTTCAACACCGCCAACCACGACGCCATGATGCACTCGGAGATGGTGTCCTGGCCGGTGACGATGGCCATCCTCGTGCTGGCCTTCGGCTCGCTTGTGGCCGCTGGGCTGCCACTGCTGCTGACCATCGCCGGGCTCGCCGCCTCCGCGGGCGCCCTGGTCCTGCTCAACCACGCGACACCGACATCGATCTGGGCGATGAACTTCGCCATGATGTTCGCCCTCGCGCTCGGTATCGACTACGCCCTCTTCCTCGTCGTCCGCTTCCGCGCCGCCCTCGCCCGGCACGGCAGCTCTGTCCGCGCCGTCGCCGAGACCATGGACACCGCGGGCAAGGCCGTGGCTCTGTCCGGGCTCACCGTCCTGGTCAGCCTGTCGGCCGTGATGCTCGTACCCGCTCCGGCCTTCCGGTCCATGGCACTGGGCATCATGCTCGCCGTCGCCTTCGTCCTGGCCGCCACCCTGACCTTGCTGCCCGCCGTCCTGGGCCGCCTGGGAGGCCGTGTCAACGCGGCGTCCTTGCCCATCGCCCGCGCCGCGGCCACCCGGGACGGCTCCTCGCCGCGCTTCACCGCCTGGGGCGAGCGTCTCTGGCGCCACCCCCTCCGCTACGGCCTTCCCGCCCTGCTCGTCCTCGTCGCACTCGCCGCCCCCGTGATCGGCCTGCGCACCGCGATGCCGTCCATCACCGTCGTTCCGGAGAAGGACTCCTCGCGCGTCGGATACGAGGCCGTCCAAAAGGCGTTCGGCGACGGCGCCCCCGGCACCCTGCAGATCGTCACCCCGACCGCCGAAGCCGACCGGACCGCGAAGGAACTCGCCGCGAACAAGGCCATCACGGGCGTGATGCCGGCCCAGCCGGCCGCAGACGGTAGCTCCCTGTCGCTCATCCAGGCCGTGCCCGCGGTGGACCCGTCCGACCCAGGCCTGGAGAAGACCGTCGACGCACTACGCCGAGACCTGCCAAACAGCGCTCTCGTCGGCGGCGCAGCCGTCGAGAACCTCGACCTGCAGACCACCCTCGACGACAAGACCCCGCTCGTCATGGGCGTCATCCTGGCCCTCGGCTTTCTGCTGCTCCTCGTCGCCCTCCAGGCGCCGCTGGTGGCGCTGATCGGCACCCTCACCAACCTGCTCGCCACCGCCGCGGCCTTCGGGGCTGCCCGGCTCATCTTCCAGGACGGCCACGGCGCCGACCTGCTCGGCTTCACCTCCCAGGGCTTCCTGGACGGCTGGGCGCCGGTGTTCTTCTTCGCCATGATCTTCGCGATCGCCATGGACTACACGGTCTTCCTGCTTTCCACGGCCAAGGAGCACTACGACAAGACCGGCGACCCACGCACCGCCGTGGTGGCCGCGCTCGGCCACTCGGGACGCGTCATCTTCGCTGCTGCGGCCGTCATGGTCGCCGTCTTCTTCACCTTCGCCCTCTCCGGGCCTTTGCCGCCGAAGGAGATGGGCATCGTCCTTGGCATCGCGGTCCTGCTGGACGCCGCCCTGGTCCGCCTCGTGCTGCTGCCGGTCCTGCTCCGCCTCACCGGCCGCGCCGCCTGGCACACGCCTGCCTGGCTGAGGCGCATCCTGCCCGACATCCACTTCAGCCACGGCTGAAGTGACCGGGGAGGTGGCCTGGAACAAGGCCCGGGCGACCTCCCCGCTCTCCAACCACCGAAGAACTCTCACCTCGAAGAAGGAGAAATCCCATGTGCCAGCGAGCGGTCTGCCGGACATGCCAGGGAATCACCTATCGCGGCTGCGGTATGCACGTCGAACAGGTGCTGGCCGGAGTCCCCAAGTCCCAACGCTGTACGTGCCCTCAGCGGGAGACATCCGCCGGAAGCATCTGGAAGCGCCTCTTCGGCCGGGGCTGACGTCGGCGTGCTCGACGGTCACTGGGCCCCGCCGTTGGCGTGGACTTCTCCCGGCCCGAACCGGCCCTGGAGTCCTAGCTGAGACACCGATCCTGCTGGCGGGCACTGGCCACTTCTCGACGGCTCCGAAGACGACGAAAGCCCCACGCCGGCATCTGCCTGGCACGAGGGTCTCGGTTGAATCAGATGAGCGTCAACGTGCTGGGCTCGGCGCACTCGGATGTCGCCCTGCGCTTCGCCCCCAAGGGCGGGGCCGCCAAGTTCGCGGACACCCGGTGGCTGCTCGACCATGGATTGCCGCGACTACCGAACGCGCTCGGCTGGCTGGCGTGTGAGATCGAGTCGATGGTCGACGGCGGGGACCATATGGTGCTGCTGGGCAAGGTCCTGCACGCCGACCATCGCGACGGCGCGCCCTTGACTTACCACGCGCGACGGTTCGGCACCCACACGGTGCTGGACGGCGACCCGTGATCGTGGAGGAACCGGAATGAACTCCGCCCAGACGGCGCTGAAGGCGGCTGATCCGCGCCGTCGCGAACGCCTCCCTCAAACGGCTCGGGGCCGAGCGGCTCGACCTGTTTTACCAGCATCGCGTCGACCCGGCCGTGCCCATTGAGGACGTCGCGGGCGCCGTAGGCGAACTCGTACAGGAGGGCAAGGTCCGCTGCTTCGGACTCTCGGAGGCCAGTGCGCAGACCATCCGGCGTGCCCACTCGGTCCACCCGGTGATGGCGGTGCAGAGCGAGTACTCGTTGTGGACCCGGGATCCCGAGCCGGAGATCTTGCCGACGTGCGTGGCGCTCGGCATCGGATTCGTGCCCTTCAGCCCGCTCGGCAAGGGGTTCCTGACCGGCGCGGTGGACTCCTCGACACCGTTCGCGGCCGACGACGTACGTACCACCATTCCACGGTTCACGGCCGGGAACCGGGCGGCGAACCAGGCGCTCGTCGAGCACATCGGCGCCCTCGCGTCGGCGAAGGACACCACACCGGGACAGGTGGCCTTCGCCTGGCTGCTCGCCCAGCACCCGTCGATCGTTCCCATCCCCGGAACCCGGCGCAGTGCGCGCATCGAGGAGAATGCCGGTGCCACTCACGTCTTGCTCTCCGCCGACGAACTGTCGGACCTGAATCCGCTCGCAGGCCGGATCGGGGTCCAGGGAGACCGCTACAACGAGCACCACATAACGAAGAAGTCCGGCTGGCCGGAGGCGAGCAGGTGGAGTAGGCGCACCAACCGCACTGCATCGGTTAAGGCTGTTGCTCCTGCTCAGCATCGAAATAGCGCTGGGATCGACGACTGACGGCTCGGTCCGTCGGGCCGCTGCAGAGCGGGGTCCTGTCAAATGATCAGGGTTCCGCCTCGGTTTGCAGACCACGCGCGTAGGCAGGAGAACGTACAGGTCAGGAGCGCACCTCCGGTGCAGGCGAGTGCCGTATCAGTCGAAGGGCAACAAAGATCATCAGGTTCTTCCAGCCTCGGCGGGGCAACCCACTGCTCATCGGCCCCGATTCTTCTCGTGTGCGCCAATGGGCGAGGGTTTTCCGGCTGGTGGTACTGAGAGGATGGTCGGCCCCCAGAACCCGCGTCATGTCCTCCACTACGCCGGCCAAGGCGGCCACGGCTGCGGCAGGGTCTCCCGCCTCACCTTGCCATTCAGCCAGGGTTTCACGGGTGATGAGAGTGGAAGGGTGCTCGGGGCCCAGCACCTGGACCATGTCGTCCAAGAGCTCGGAAAAGGCCGTTGACGCCTTGACCGCATCACCCATCTGCCCCCAGGCATAGGCAAGGTTGGCTCGGGTGCTGAGGGTGTGCGGGTGGTGGGCGCCGAGGATCCGGATTCGGTCTTCGAGGAGTTCGGCGAAGGCAGCAGCTGCAGCGGGTGCGTCGCCCGCTTCTCCCCGCCACCGGGCAAGGCTGTTTCGGGTGCTGAGGGTGTGCGGGTGGTGGGCGCCGAGGATCCGGATTCGGTCTTCGAGGAGTTCGGCGAAGGCAGCAGCCGCAGCGGGTGCGTCGCCCGCTTCTCCCCGCCACCGGGCAAGGTTGCTCCGGGTGTCGAGGGTGTGCGGGTGGTCGGGTCCCAGGACACGGGTTCGGTCTTCGAGGAGTACGGCGAAAGCGGCGGCCGCACCGGGTGCATCACCCGCCTGCCCGCACGAGTAGGCAAGATGGTGCCGGGCGCCCAGCGTGTCCGGATGATCGGAGCCCAGAACACGCACCATGTCGTTCAGCAGCGCGGAGAAGATGGCCGTTGCCCTGACAGCCTCTCCGCACTGACCTGTCCAGCGAGCCAGACCGTGCCGGGCGGTGAGGGTGTTGGGGTGATCGGGGCCAAGACGCTTGGTCGTGCTGGTGACGAGCCGACAGTGGTAGTCGCGGGCAGCGGCGACCTGGCCGGATTTGCCGAGGCTGCGGCCGGCCCGGAACAGCACCGCATGCGCGCCCGGCCGATAGAGCGCGTCCTCGGCACAGGAAGCCAGGGCGGCCGTGTTGTCGCGCAGGAGCCGCGCCAGTGAGGTATCGCGCTCCACATAGGGCCAGGTGGTTGCCAGGGCGTCCGCAGCCGCACGGGCGGCATCATCGCGCTGGGGGCCGGTGAGGGAGTCACGGACGGCTCGTTGGACGATTTGGTGTACGCGGACTTCGGCGGCCACGGCTTCGGGGGGACGGTCGATCAGGCTCAGCCGGCGCAGGATAC
This sequence comes from Streptomyces sp. SAS_270, assembly GCF_052543295.1. Classification (NCBI taxonomy): domain Bacteria; kingdom Bacillati; phylum Actinomycetota; class Actinomycetes; order Kitasatosporales; family Streptomycetaceae; genus Streptomyces; species Streptomyces sp. SAS_270. Next base: position 19,190 of record NZ_JBMNDS010000091.1, on the reverse strand, counting down.
TCAACGACAGGCGGACGTCCCTCTCGGAGAGCAGTCCGTCAGTCGTGGTGTGTGCTTCGCTCGGGCGAGCGGTTGGCTCCGCCGGAGTGGAGGCATGGGCTTTGCCAGCAGGGGCTGTTGAGTGGGATGCACTTTGGTTCCGCGTGACATAAGCACGAGCCGGTGCGCTGACCAGTACGGCATCCGGGACTCCATTGCCGTCCAGGAACGCCGCGAGTTGAAGCAGAGGGCGGGCGAGTCCCACGGGCCGCAGGGCGTCGGCTCGTTCGATGGACAGGGCCCAGGTAGCGGCTACCGTCTCCCGTTGTCCATCGGGTCGGCGAGCGGGTGCGGTGTCATCCAACACTGTGGCGCGGTCCGAGAACAGCCGGCGGTACTGAGCGCAGTTCATTCCCACGTCAGAGAGCTCGGCGACATAGGCAGCGGCCTGGGACAGTGCCAGGGGCAGGTGTCCCAGGTCATGTGCAAGGGCGGCTACCACTTCCTGCGGTTCGGCCAAGCAGTGGGCCGCCAGGACGGCGTTGAGGTAGGCGAGCGATTCCGCCGGAGAGAAGACTCCGACCGGGATGAGCTGACGGTCGGCCAACAGAGCGGGCTCGCGACTGCGGGTGGTGACGAGCGTGCAGCCGGTGGGGCTGGCGGGCGGCCATAAGCCGCATAGGTGGTCAGGGTCGGTCACGTCGTCGAGGACGACCAGCCAGCGGCAGGGACGCTGGCCGAACTTGGGCTCCAGCCAGGCCAGGAATGCGGTGGCGGCCTGATCTGCGTTGACAGGTGATGTGCTCCCCAGCAGTTCCGTCGCCGCTGCCGCGTAGGAGGAGATGACGGCGGATGTTTCGGCTGCGGTTACCCAGACCAGCACGTCTAGATCGCCGCTCTGCCAGAGGGTCCGTGCGTAGCGGGCGGCGAGTTGAGTCTTTCCCGTCCCACCCAGGCCGACCAGGACCGCTGTCGGCGTGGCATGCGTGACACCGGTTACTCCCGTCAGTAGGAGGGCCCTGTCCAGGAGGACGGTCTCCGCGCGATCCTGGAAGCCCCCCGCCTGCGCAGGGATTGCCCCGACTTGATGCGGCCACGAGGCCGGCGGTCGAGACGGCTCATGGTAATTAGCGATCTTCCCTGTCACCGGGCCGTGGAACGTGCTGCGGCGGAAGTCGAATCCGTCACCGCCAAAGCCAGCAGCGTCCTGTGCGGTTCGGTCCCCAGTTCGGCGTTGCTCCACCAGCCGCTCCTCAGGCTGAGACGAGATTCCACATCCACCCTCGCTGGTAGCGGGCGGTAAGCCAACGGGCCGGTGTCGTTTGGTTTGAGTTGACGGTCTTGACGGGCGTCGGCGGGTTCGCGTCGGTGACTTTCAGCTTCGGCGCCGTGTTCGTGGTGCCGGTTTTCGAGGACGCCGCCAGGTTCGAGTTGGCGTCCTTTGAAGGCTGCACCGGCTTCCGGACGGTGGTCCTTCACGGGTGATGCCCGGTTCGGGCCGGCGATCTTCAAGGATGACGCCGGTTCACGTCCACGGCTTTTGAGCCGTTGTCAGTGCTGCCGTGCATGATCGGCGCGTCAGCTCGTAGCGGAGATAGGGGAGTGGCATGCCGATCACCAACCAGCGGGTAGCGGGACGCGCGTTTTTGCGGCAGATGTACGGCGACTCGTACTTCCCTGATCACGTGGTCGACAAGGGGAAGGCCATCCTGCTGCGGCTGTGCGAGCGAATTGAGGCCGAGCAGCCGTCGGATCTGGAGACCTTGTATACGCTCACCCAGGCTGCGACGGAAGAGTTCAACCTGCTGGACAGGGAGTTCGTGGCGGCCGGGAGCGAGATCGAGACGGTTGCGCGTGAGTGGATCTGTGACGAGTTCTGTTTCGTCGCGTCGGCATACGGGTTCACGGACGCGGACGCGGAGGGGCTGACCGCCGGCCGGGACTGGTGAACGAAGACGAGAAGGCCACCGCCGATCAAAGCCATTCGTTGAGAGCTGCGATCAGCACGGTGGCCTGGACCGCCGGCGGTGGCGCTGGGGTGCCTCGAGCCGGGCAACGGCCTGCTGCGGCCGCCGCCAGTCGGGCCACCACGGCTTTTGCCTCCGCGAGTTCCTTGCCCAGCTGCTCGACCCGGTCCGCCAGCACGACCCGCCGCTGAATCACCCACGTCAGCCCCGGCCACCCTCCGCCCCCTCCCGCCCCGTGAACTCCTCGTAGGCATAGAGCCGCGGCCGGCTTCTGTCCCGGCTCATCGTTTCGACGTCCCACGGTTCGCCGAGAGCTGCGGTCACATCGCCCCAGTGGGCTCCACTGAACGCAGGCCCGGTCGACCCGTCTGCGCCACGTTGGTGAGGACATCGGGAATTTCCACGGGCCGGAGCCTGACATGAGCCCTGGCCACGCGTGAAGCGGTGCCGGCCCTGTCGTCTTGTCCGTCTGCTGTCCGGCTCCGATGGCGGTTGTTTTCCCGGTCCCACGGGGGCAACGGTCGGGCCGGTTCGGGAGTCGTAAGGGGTGACATCCATCCGTTTCCTGAGCTCGCCACCAACTGCCGTTGCTCGTGGGGTGGTTGGTGGCAAGGCCCCTGTCATCCTTTGGAGGATTCATGAGCCGCTTCGCCGGATCACCGGGCGACAGATCGAGCGGCCGGCGCGACATCGCCCCGCCCGTCACCGCCGCACGTGTCCCACGCCGCGGGCCCGGCGGTCGCGCGAGTAGCCGAACCGCTGTGGTGGGGGCCGTCGCCGTTGCACTGGCGGGCGTCGGCGCCTCCGCCGATGCCGCATCGGCTACCGCACCCCGCGCCCCGGTGGTCAGCGGCGCCACCATCAACTCCGGCCATGACGTCATCGTGGGGATCACACACAACGTGGTGTTCCCGGTCACGGTCAGCGGATCGGATGACTCCGGCCTGTCCTTCGCCGATGTGGATCTGAAGGGGCCGCACGGCGGTTTCTACACCACCGACGCGTTCTGCGAGACCGCGACAGCGTGCACGACGGTGTTCACCGTCAACGCCCACCCGGCCCCGGGCAGCGACGATCCGGTGGACCTGGCCAACACCAACGCGGGAACATGGTCGGTCGACGCCCTGGCCGACGCCAACGACGGCGATTCCGTTTTCGCCCCCGGTGTGGGGTCGTTCGCCCTCAAGCGTGCCGCGCGGCTCACGGTCAACGCCGCACCGGAACCCGTCGCCAAGGGCGCTCGTATCACCGTCACCGGCACACTGGTGCGGGCCAACTGGGACACCTACCGGTATGCGGGATACGCCAGCCGGGCCGTGGAACTGCAGTTCCGCCCGCAGAACAGCAGCATCTACACCACGGTGGCCACCGTGAGAACCAGCAACACCGGCACCCTGCGCACCACGGTCAAGGCGGTCAAGGACGGCTACTGGCGCTGGAACTTCACCGGCACCTCTACCACCGGCCCGGCCAAGGCCACCGGCGACTACGTCGATGTACGCCCCTGATTAGGCAAGCACCCTCCGCGCCGCGGCGGATGGCAGGCAGGAAGCCCGCGCTCGGTAGCTCGCTGGGTCCTCTCGCCCGTGGTCGCCGAGCGCCGATTGGTTGCCTGCACGGTCGTCACAACGGTCAGACCGAGTCGCCCGCTTGGGCTTGGGCGGTGGGTTCCAAGCGCGGAGGCGATTGCCGCGTACCCGGATACCGTGCGCGTGCTGCGATGGATGGTCCCGAGGAAGCTTCCGCTTGGTCCGTCGAACCCGCCGTTGTGCGTTGTCCCGGGCCGCATTGCCTGTGCGGCGGCCTCACGGACGGCGGTTTGGGCCGGCTGGTCGACCTCGTCCCTGTCCCCGTCCGCACCGGCCGAGGCGATGACCCGTCCCGTGTGGTCACGATCTGGACAGTCCGGTTTGGGTCGGGTGTCGGGTGGCCGATGGCGTTCGGAGGCAACCAGGATCTGCCACCTCCCCGCCGATGACAGCCGTGCGAGCGCCAAGAGAGAGGCCTCGCCCGAGTTGTCCATGACCAGGAAGGGCTCTGGGCCCTCGGCTTTCCAGGCCTTCACCTTGTCCAGCGGCATACGCTGCCCGTGAGCGGCCAGCAGGCAGCCCGAGGCGAGGTCGAGGACTGCAATGCCCCGCCAATGGGGCTGTCTCCGGGCAAGTGTGTCGATCAACTGGCGGGGCGTGATCGCCCTGTTGGCGCCCATATCAACGGCTTCCCGAAGGCCGGACGCGTGTTCGTCAAGAGAAGCCCGCAGAGCGGCGGCACCGTCCTCGGCGATGCGCTGCTGTGAGTCCAGGACCGCTTGGTACCCCCGGGCCCGCAAGAGGGCTGAGGGCGACAGCGATGTACTCCGTGACGAGGACCGTCAGGGTCAGGAGGGCGGTCAGCGGGGCGTACACCTCCGAAAAACGCCATGTGGGCCGGTCTGGTATGACTTTCACTCCGGGCTACGGCCGGCTGATCGGCGAGCAAAAAACCTCCTTTCCCGAGTCCCATTGAAGAGGGTGCGACGAAGGAAACAACGCCTTGGGACAGGCAATCCCACTTCGGGAATCACCGGACAGATCAAGTAGAATGTCCATTTCGAAGCGCGGCCCGCTTGCTGCAGCATTGAGCATAGACAGCAGGATTATCCGGCGAGCCAGGATTGTCATCTTCTGACAAAAAGAGGTATTCGGGTTCCGGCGGGTGGCGGACTCGAGTTAAGGAAGCGTCGGTACCGCCGCGACATTCGCGAGGTGGTTGGGCGTGGTCACCGCCCTACGTGCAGCCCTGTTCGAGTCAGGGAAGTACCAGAGTTTTGTCAGATCGGAACAAAGGTCGCCCAGCGACGGAGTGATGCGGCACCCTGAGGCGGAAATGGTGGCCAAGGGGACTGAGTAACACCCCTGGCCGCCTGCGGAACCCGTTTGGTCGGTGGATTCCCCACTCTGGAGGGCTAGATTCTTGAGTTCGCTTCCTGGCTTTAAGTCCACATCAAAAGACGCGTCCGACGCAGAGCTCGTGCAGGACATTCGAGAAGGGGATCTCAACGCCTTCCGTGTGGTCTATCGTCGACATTATCCTGCCGCCTATGCTTATGCAGCAAGATGTATGCGTACCTCACTTGAAGCCCAGCAGATAGCAAACGACGGATTCGCCGATCTGTTGTTATTGATCCAATCAGAAGGAAATACTCTCGAACGTCGCTTCGCGGGATGCTTACGGCTCCGGCTGCTTGACATTGTCCGATGCATGGCCGTAAAGAGGTGCGCCGATGAGCCCGGCACAGGCTCGTTGCAATTTCGTGCATGGGTGAAAGCGGGAGCCCGATGGCCGATGGAGGAGAGCGGCCAGTTGACGATCGCTTGGGAGCGACTACCTCGACATATGCGTAGCCTGTTGTGGCACGGCATATCCGAGCAGGAAAAGCCGGATTTTATTTCGACTGTGACGGGGATACCCTCCCGGCTAGTCGGGGATGCACAAAACGATGCGTTGAATGAATTTCGCCGTATGCGAGCAGAACTGTACTTGGAACGGTTGCAGCTCCGTGACTGCCGCAACGCGGTCGCGCAGTTGATGGACAATTATCCGTCGAAAGTTCTAGATCCCGATTCCTTGAAGCACGGCAGCATCTGCGCTGCATGTCGTGCGGTGTACGGGGATCTGATCCATCTCGATACGCGTCTGGTGGCGCAGATGCCGAAGCAACTCCTCGGATGGTGGCCCGCCGGCGGCTACTTCGCCGTCAAATCCGCCACACCGGCCCCCCTCGTCGATCCCCCCTTCTTAACCCGTACGATCCAACGGGAACGCTCAGCCCCCCTTGTCCAGAACAGGCCGATCTCCCCTAGGCGGAAGAACCTACGGTTCAAGCCGATTCCCCTTGTAGTGAGCTTCACGGTAGGCTTGACCGCAGGTCACCTGAATCCATGGCCTTTTCGGCCGAGTCGGATCGTAGGCAGCTGGTCCCACTTGTTATTCCAGGTGTTCCACTACTGACCTTGAATGCGTGATGTCGTCATGGCGGCCTCCGCGGAAGCCCGGTGCCGGTGAGGCAGCCGTTGAGGACGTCGTGGCGGTACTGGAGTTGACGTAGGCCACGTCGGACGGTGGTGATCAGGTTGTCGGGGTCGGCGGAGGCCCGGTTTGCCAGGGCGGTGCGCCGCAGCACGGACCAGACACCCTCGACAGGGTTGAGGTCTGGTGCATAGGGCGGTAGTTGGAAGACGGTGAGCCAGTCGCGGTCGGCGACGTACCAGCGCATCCCGGCTGTGAGCTGGGTGTTGAGGTTGTCCCACACCAAAGCAAGAGGCTGCCGAGCTGGGCATGCGCGCTCTGGATCAGGTCACGGTGGTCCTGCCAAGAGCAGCTCTTGCGTCCGTTGGGCCCGGGGTCCGGGCAGGGCCGGTGGATCGGTCGGGAGCGTTCACCGGGTTTGTAGCAGACCAGGGCCGCGACGGATACGCGGCGGCGAAAACGGCCCCTGACCCGCACGATCGGGGTTGGGTGCGGCTCCTTTGGAGGGACCAACACACCCTCTCGCACCTGCGACTCACAAGTGCTAGATGGTTGTTCCAGACCTAAGGAGTCCCACGGTCCGATCTGTGCCTCCCCCGGGACGGTGATCTCCGCGCCCGTGATCCCGGTTAACTGCGGGGACGTCTCAACTTCCGCACTCCCAGGTAATGGTGTCCCCCAAAAGAGCTATACCTCGGGGTTATGGCCGCGGCGCGACCAGGTGCGAGAGACCGGCGGCGTCGCGAGAACCCGGCCTTGTCTTCGAACGCGAGCCAGGCTCCGAGCGCCGCCGCGGGCCTTCCACCTGGAGCCAGGTCTCCTTCACTCAGCCGGCCACCTTGCTCTCGTCCCGCTCGACTGCACGGCGAGCGGGAACCTGGCAGCTCCAGCTGTTCCGTCTGAGCAGCGCGGTCACTCACTGCACCGTGCAGCTCTTGTGGAACCGGCGTCCGATCAGGGTCTTGATGCGGGACAAAGTCCACGTCTGGTCCGGCCAGCCGTGCGCCACCCTTGATCAGCTCACGCTCCAGGACCGCGAAGAGCTCGTCGCACAGCAGGGGAAGCGAGGTCGGCTCTTTCGAGGCCAGCGCTCGCACACCCCCCTCAGACCATGCGGTCTGCCATCGCTGCACCGAACGCACACTGACCCGCAGGTCACGAGCGATGACCGCGTTCTCGTTGCCCTGCTGGAAGCGCTCAGCCGCCTCCAGACGCAGCTTCTCCCAGAAAGCTCGCCGCTCATCGGGCAGTCCGCCCCTCGCTCAATCGGCCATAGCGCATGGATTACACGTCGTCAGCCCACGGACGCGATACCCCGCTCAAGGTCATCACCGTCGATGTCAACGTCAACGACGTCATCCGGACCTGGTCGACGGCATCCCGCCCACGGCCGAGCGTCCCGGCCGGCCACGCCGGGGCCCCCGACTCGCTGTTCGGCGACAAGGGCTACGACTCCACCCCACCACCGCCGCGAGCTGCACAAGTGCCGGATCCTGCCGGTCATCTCCCGCAAGCGCGCTCCGAATATCAGGGCCGTCCTGTCGTTGGCCTGCGGTCTCATCTGCTGAAGGCGGCTACGGATCCGGGGGTACGCATTATTCAACCATTCATTCAAACCTGGGATGGATTCTTCAAAAGAGACGAATATTTTGCGAACGGTGCCGAAACGGTCCACGTCATGAAACCCTGCTCGAAGCGCACGAGAAAATAAGGGACTCCGTTGGTAAACGGCGGGCGTTCCTGAGGTGTGGACTCGACCTCCTGCCCGTTTCCCTTACAAGACTGCCCAGACCCTAAACGATCCAGTCATCCAAGCAGTCGGAAACTCGGGAGAAACATGAAATCCGCGATGAGGATACGCATGGAGGTGAAATCCGCTGGACTCAGCGAACTTGCCGCAGATGCACTTCTCGGCGCTGGGCCACGTGAATCCGGAGGAAACGTGAGTGAGGCTTTGAGTGCCGCCCCCATGCGTTCTGCCACAGTCAATAGGAAATCCGTAAGGGCCCCTTGCGTGGACGGCACAGAATAAAATCACTCAATATCGACGGAAGTAGAGGCAATGACACTCGAAATTCATGGTGACGACCTACAGGACAGCAGTGGTGACGATTCTCCGGAGGAGAACGATTCTCTCCGGCGCGAGACAGGGAGGATCCCTCTCTCTGAGTTAAATGCCAGGGAGAGGGGAGGGAGTGGACCTTTCGCAACGAGGAGTGACTACTTCCGAATGGTGGACTCCGTAAGCAACCAGCTACGGCAGAAGCAGGTCAACGGAATGTGGGCCACCGATGGCTCCTCCACGGAAATTCTGCATGTCTGCCTCCGTGTAGGTAAGTGCCAAATCACCTTGCAGATGCGACTGTCGGATGCACGCATGGTCGGTTATCGCCAGCGCGAGAATGGAATATATTGGTACTTGTCGGACAGTCCTGGTAAATTTCCTAGCGCCGTCGGTAATTCCTCCATGGGTTTCTCTTCGACTTATGAAGAAATGGAGAGGCATTCGAGGGGTCGGTGCGATATTCCTTTGGGTCCGCACGCTCTAGAAAATGCGGTCTTGTTCCTGGCTGCTCGGGACCCGAGGGACGATCTGCATACGGCAGCCCTGAGTTGGTTGATCCTGGTCCAGATGGTTGCTGAGGCCGCCAGGTTCGTCCCTGTCCGGGAAGAGATTGGGCAAAGCTTCAAGCTGATGCGGGACGCTCCCCCTTCGGCTCGCGCTCTCGATCTGGAGAACGCCTGGGGTGAACTGTCACGCTGCGTCCGCGAAGCTTCGAACCAATATGCCTCGGTGTCGCAACCCATCCGCATTGACGGGACCCCCTACAGCCAGGTCAGTGCGATGGCGAGCCTGCTGACGGTAGGACTCGGATTTGAACCGTAATCCCGCTGTCGGCGGTCTGTTGGCCTGAGGTTGGGCGTCGGAACCCACTGCCACCGCGGAAAGACGCTGACCTGTGTGGCCATGGAGGAGCCCGGTGATGGGAGCTCGGCGCTCGGGCGCATGGGGCGCCTGCCGGCCGATGCGCAGCACCGCGCCGTATACCTCGGCATCGGGCATGAAGATTCCGGCGACTCCGACAACGCTGCGCGATCGCGCCTGAGGGCGGGCGGCGGCTGGGCGGTGGGGAAAGGGCCGAAGCGGAAGACTGCCGAACTGACTCGCCGGCAGCACCTTCAAGGCGGTGGCCACCGGCGGCGCCGACAGTGCCGAGAACGAATTCCGCTGCGAACAGCACGCCGTCGGCGTGCTGGCCCCAGGCCCGGAATCCATGAGCCCGATGCTCGGGAATTGCTCCCGCTTCCGCACAGCGAAACGACCGGCAGCCTTAATGAGGGGAAATTCTCTCATTAGTGATCCTGAGGTATGGTGGCTATGGAAGCTGCCAACTCTTCCAATGTGTGAACATTGCGATTCTCGTAAAGGCACACAAGTGCGTCGTGAGCTATTAAATCCTCTGCGAGCAGGTAGCAAGATGCGGTGGAGATGCCCGGAGAGATGCGGGCCGCCACAACGGCCGCTGTGGATTTCTGACAGTCTCGGGGGATGGCTCCTCGCCCTGGGGCGATAATGATGGCCCACAAGTGCCCGTCAAGATCATGAATGCGGCGTTTCACACTGCCTGATGGGAGCGGCCCGCTGGACCAGTTCGCCTCGTAGGCACCGTAGGGTGCAGCAGCTAGTCGAGGGCGGGCCTCATACAAGGCTGCGCAACTGCCGTACAGGAGGGGCGGAGCAGGCTCCGCGCACAGAGTTCCATCGAGCCACTGTCGGTAGAGGGGGTCGGCAACTGGCCGCCAGGCCTGGAACGAAGGATGTGCGGCCATTTCCCTGAACAGATGGTCGATTTCGTGGAGGATTCTCCGTACTCCCTCCAGCGAGTGGTGCTGCTGGTTCCACCTGAAGTTGTCTGCCTGGTCCCCAAAACTCCTACCAGGCTCGAAGGTGGAATGGTCATGCCTCATACCGGCGGCGGAGGATGTGGTTGCCAAGGCCGCTTCCTCGCGAGCTGCCTGGCCGGCCCATATGCTGGCCTCGGCGCGGAGGCTGCAGGCAGCGTGAGCCCATGCCAAGCGTCCGACGGCTCCCCTTGCCGCAGGCAGGCTGTTCCGTACGGTGGACGGAGCGAGGTGAGCCATCTCGACTCGCAGAACGTCCATCGCGTGGTTTATGCCTACGCCGCAGTCCATCTGTGTACCGTCATGAAGAGGCTGCGGTTGCTGGTGGTCTTTTATCGCGGCGGCCACCTGATCCAACCGGTCCACCCAGCACCGCACTTCGGCCAGGGCCGGGCCATCGTGGAAGTCCGCCGGTGCCCAGAGGCCGGCCTGCGGGAGGCATAAAGAAGGGTGCAGCAGCCGGATGAGTCCCTCACTCGGTGCGGCAAGCGCCTCGTTTCTCTGGCGCATGGGATTGATGATCGCCGGTGGAAAGTACGGTTGGGGTGGGATTCTGCTCTTCCGCTTGGCGCCACGCGCCGCATGCCTCCCTTTCACACTCGCGTGATTCCGCTATTTGCCATTGCGCTGAGTAAGGAATTGGCGGCCCTTCAGTGCCAGCATGATTTCGACGCGGGCTCGCGGGGCGTGCAGTGCGGGGCCAAACAGCTTCTCGATCTGGCGCATTCGGTATCGCAGTGTTTGGATGTGTATGCCGAGTGCTGTTGCTACGGACGAAGAGCTCTCGCCTTCCAGATGGGCCAGTAGCGTCTCTGTCATACGCTCGCGTTGCGTCGGAGTCAGGTCGGCCAAGGGACTGAGCCACCGGGCAGCCATGGCGCGAATGAGGAATTCGTTGTGTTGAATGAGGAGTTGGGTCAGGTGCTCGCTCACGTACACGACTCCTGGATCGGCTCCATGTGCGAGATCCAAGAGGCGGCAGGCCCATGCCAGCGACAGGCCGGCATCGCGGGGCATGACTACAGGACCAACCGCAATCCTGCGTCCTGATAGCACCGTCAGTGTTTTCTGCAGGAGTTTGGAGGTCGGCAGGAGGAGATAAGTTGTCCTGCCCAGGCATCCGCTCAGGACGCCCTCGGGAAGACTGGGTACTCCGGGCGGTCCGCCAAGCTCCGTCACGGCGATGGCCTGAACAGTTTCAGGCAGAGGCCATCGTGCCCCCTCCGCCAGCTGCATGAGTGCCGACCCATCTGATGAATTGCTCAGCAAGCTCTCGAAGAGGCTGCCGATTGCGCAGCCGCTCGGACACGGGGCGGCCCCGTGTCCACGTGGCGAAACTGCTGTCCAGTCATGGTCGGTCATTTGCGCGACACCATCCGAATGATCGTGGTCTTCGTATTTCGTCGGGTTGGACCGTCAGTGCAATGCCTATGGAGTCGTCTTATTCATGGAGCACCCAGTTCCGTCACGTCCTGCCGAGCACAGGGAGGTCAATGCAGGCGGCTGCGGCATGTCGCCTGTCCGGTTGTTGTGCCGCGGGGTGTGTCAATGCCTGGAGCCGGCTCCGACTCCGTGTGCGCCATGGCGAACAGTGGCGATGCGAGGTCCCCGGCGCTACCGGGCAGGGCCCGCCAGGCCTGCTGTGGCGGCCGCGTTTGTCACGGCAGACGCGCTCGCTGTGTGCGGGCGGAAAAGAGAGTGACGGAGCACGGCGGGCATTCTTGACCGGGCACGGATTCCTCAGTCGTGGCGCTTGAGCTCCGCACACAGCAGCCTGCAGGCGCGGTGCAGGGAGCTCTTCACCGTTCCGGGAGTAATACCCAGGATCCTCGCGGTCTCCTGCGTGCTGTACTCGTCGAAGTAGCGCAACAACACGACCCTTTGCTGTTGCGGAGCGAGTGTGGCCAGAGCGTCGAGGAGCATGCGCCGGGTGGTTTCCAGGTCCTTGTCTTCTTCGAAGCCCATGTCGGGGAGGTGTTCGGTGGGCACTTCCGTCAGCTTGCGCCGCTGCCACCCCTCGGTCCGGAGGTTGTACATGGCGCGGTGTACGTAGACGTCGGCGTGTGACTTCTGCTCGATGCTGTTCCAGCGCCTGTAAGTGGCGAGCAGCGCTGTCTGCAAGAGGTCTTCGGCCTCCCACGGGTCAGCGAGCAGTCGGCGTGCACTGCGCAGGAGTATGGTGCGACGAGCCTCCACGTATTCGTCAAAGCTCAGGTCGTTGTTGGCGCCGGGCATTTACAGGCCTCTGTGTCGGAGGGGGTTCGGGCGGATCAGCAGACAGCGGAAGGCTGCTGGGCGGAATTACTGGTGGGTGCCGCTCCTCGACCGGGCCACCAGCCCGTTGCTCGGGATAAAGGTTGGAGCCGTCGCCCGTGGCCCGTCGTACCGTTGCCCGTCTCCTGGGGTCGGGCGTGGCTGTAGGCGGGGCGTCCGCAGCCCCTTGTGCGGCATGTCCGTTGCCGGGCCGGTTCTGGGCGGGTTTCAGTAGGCGGGGGAGTACGCCGTGAGCACCATCCGCGGGGGCGGCTCGCTCAGTGATTGCGTTCGCTGCCATGGTCGCGGCCGATGGGGACCTCGCAGGTGACGGTGATGCGAGTCTGTGCCCGCCGTCGGCAGTTTCACCAGAGCGATTCCCTTCAGAGGCTTGGCCACAACGATGAACGCGGCGTCGTGGGCGGCGTTCTACCCGTAGCGGGGGAGGTTTGGTCAGCCCCTCGGGGGCGACCGTGTGCACCGGGCTCTGTGGGGCGTCAGAGCGCATCGTGCGCCCGGAAACGGCCTCAACTTGACCAGGTCTCATGCCCTCGACGCAGTGGGCGGCGGTCACGACGAGGTCGGAAGAGAGGACGCTTCTCCCGCAGAAGTGACAATCCTTCGCACTGCCGTTGCCCTTCTCGAGAAGGGCAACGGCAGTGGGGTGGGCGGCGTTGGCCGCCTGCGTGCCACCGACAGTCCGGGTGGCGCGGTGATCCGTGCCTGACCCCTGCGCCGACACCGCGGTCGACATCATCGGTGCCGACGCCAGGAGCGTGACTGTCACCCTCCCCGGAACCCAGAGCCCACGGTGGAAAGATGAGCGGTCCATAGAAGTTTTCCTTGGTGTACGTCCCGCCGAAGGGCTCCGACGAGATCCACCAAAAGGAAATCCGGTCCTGCATGGCGAGGGAAGAGAACCCGTTGTCTCTGTGTGTATCTCGAATGTCTCTGTGTGTATCTCGCGAACACCGCGCCAACGAGCCACACGGCCAGTGCTTGAATCTCCGTCCCGCCACGGATACGTCAACAGGTCCCGGATCGCTGGGCCTGTAGAGCGCGTAACGCGATCACGATCCGGCCTGCCTGAGTCGCCTCCAGCAGATGAGACTGCAGGGCCAACGACAGGAAGGCGCCGTGGAGTTCGAGGCGACGTGTCCGGCACACGGCGAGGCGTTGGTGCTGCCGGAGCAGGGCGGTGGTCTGCTCCACGACGGAGCGGAGTACGCCCAGCCCCTTGCTGGTCCCTTGCGAGAGATCACCGGAATGACCCGGCGGCGCCTCAGCTCACGTCGCACGGCCTTCGAGTGATACGCCTTGCCGCCCGGGACGCATTCGGGCCGCCCACGTGGGCGGCCCGGGTATCCGGTCACCGGTGGGATGCCGTCGAACGGGTTCAGGATCTGAGCGATGTCGTTGACATGGGCGGCCGTCGTGGTGGCGTGGAGCGGGGTTCCACATCCGTCGCACAAAGGAGTCAGCCGTGAGCTCGGGGGTCCTTCAGGCGGTCGAGTAGCGTCCGTACGGAGCGTTCAGTGCGGTAGGCGGAGCCGGTGAAAAGCTTGCTGTACAGGTAGGCCAGCTCAGGTGGCGGGGTGGCGAGCAGGGTGAACAGCTGGTGACCGGCGGCGATGGCCGCGTCCAGGTCTTTGCAGGCGAGATGGGTGTGCACCACGGTCAGCCCGAGTCTGGCGGTTTCGGGTCTCAGCTTGGCGGAGGGGGTCAGTTGGTGGAAATCGCGATGCAGGGGGGCGAATTGTGACAGCGCGTTTGATGGTTGCCGCAGGTGAAGACGAGAGGCGACCCGGGCCTGTGGGAGCCAGTCCTCGCCGAGGTGTTCGAGGCCGGGGCTGATCGTCAGATCGATGTCGGTCGGCGCGTTGCCGCATGCAGCGACCGCGCGATCGAAGGCACGCTCACTGTCGCCGATCCGGCCCAAATGGGCATGAGCCAGCGCCTCACCGACGTCCAGCAGCCCAACCAAGCGAGGGGATTCGTCCCCGCTCAACGACCGGGCAACATCAATCACCGCATGGGCGTCTTTGGCCTCGCCATGCCCGGACAGGTGAACGGCAGCCATGTTGGCGAGGTAGAAGGCTACGGTGGCCGGCCGTCTCTCTGCGGCGCTGGCCCGCAGCGCGGCCAGCGCGTAGTACTGGGCGCTGCCGTCGGCTCCTATGCAGTAGGACAGCCAGCCACAGAGGTGAGCGGTACGCGCGACAAGCTGCAGCATCTGCATGCCAAGCGGGGAGCCGGACCCGTAGCCGTAACGGGCCAATAGCTCCAGACTGTGGCTGTACTCCTCCTGAGCCGCCTTGAGCTGGGCCGTCAGCGCCGGCACCAGTCCTGGGTTCTTCCCAGCGCTGGTGCGCTCCTCGATCCCCTTGATGCGGCAGAGATCGATGTCATCCACCTCACGGCGGCGAGTCGCGGCTGACTGCTCCCGCAGAGCCTTCGCCACGGTCCCCAGCAGATGCCGGAGCTCCTGACCGGTGACACCGGGATAGCGGCGAGGCTGTTGCTCTACCGTCGTTGTGCGCATCAGCTCGGTAAGCACCCCCGCACCTGTCCACAGGCCATCGGACACGGGGTCAGTGCCCGCAGCCAGATGGAGCCAGTCCGGCCACCGGTACCGCTCCAGAAGGGAGTCATCGATATCCAGAAAATGAGCAATGGCTAACTGTGCCGCCCATTCCGGCGTGGCCTCGCCGTTAAGCCAGCGGTAGACCTTCGCCCGCCCATCGCCCAACACGCCTGATCCCGGACTGATTTCGGCGTGGACGCGTGCAATCTTCCTCGCGAACTTGGCGGGGCTCAAACCCCTGATTTCCAGTTCCCGTTTCAGCGGATGCATGGCACCTGTTCTGTTGATATGCCGCCAGCAGTGGTCGGCCGTGTGCGGTCATACGGAGGGGACAGCGGATCGGCTCACCCCAGCCCCTGGCACAGCCGGGACCGTCGAGGCGGGACGACACCGGCTGGTCGTCGATCTTGTTGCCGCAGGTCGCTGTGAACCTCGACCGGCGTAACGGTGCTCAGCCCGGTGTAACCACGGTGAGCAGACGGAGAATGCGGTCGTATCCATCCCTCTGCAGCCAGTGACTGGCAGACGCGTCAAGGCCTGCCGGCCAACTCCTCAAGGAGGTCCCGTACGACGGGAGTCGCGTGGTGCGGGAGGAAATGCTGCAGGTACTGGCGTGTGAGCCCGGCGGGCATCCGGGGGAGCATGTCCGCGGCACGACGGGCGCTGCCCACGGCGGCGTCGATTTCATCCAGAGCCAGCTGCGCCTCTACAACATTCAGAAGGTCTTTTGCCGTGTAAAGGAGCGGCTGAGTGGAGGTACGTGACGGAGGGTCATCGATGAGAGGAGAGTAGAACTGCAGCGCCGTCTTCGGCTGCCCCAGGTCGAGCCAGACCTTGCCTGCGCTTCTGGAGAGCCACTCCTCACCGATGTGGTCACCCCAAGGCGTTGCATCGTCGGCTGCGCTGTCGGTCAGGATCTTGGCGGCGCGGTCCAGGGCCTGCGTGCTGGCGGTGACGTTCTTGAGTTGGGCATGTACGCGGGCCTCCCGTGCATGAATGATGGCTGCGAGGCGGGGCGCGCCGTTGTTGTAGGGGGATAATTCCTGAGCGGTATTGATCAGATGACGGGCGTCGCGCGGGTCACCCATCTCGGCATGGTGCCAGGCCAGGGTGATGAGGCACGCCGCAGTGTGCAGGGGGGATCCCGCGCCGGCGGCGGCACGTACCGCCAGGAGGCCGTATTGCTCGGCCAGGGAGTCTTCTCCGAGGTCTCGGCTGATATTGCAGCAGATATGGGCAATGTGCGCAGCGGTGAGGAGCAGCGGCATCCTCGTTGCCGTGTCAGATCCGTTCTCGGCAAGGACGCGGAAGGCCGTATGGAGGTCGCCCTGGGCAAACCAGAGGACAGGCAGGGGGTCCCCGGCTCGCCACGCGGTGTCCAGGACTCGTGCGGTGGCCTCGACCATGTCTGCGGTGGTGGAGTAGCGACCGTCGGCACCACGAGTTGGCGTTGGCGTTCTGGCTGTGGCGGCCAGCGCCTTCTCGCTGAACGCTTTGAGGGCGCGGCCGGTGACGACCAGTTGGGGCTTGGGGGGCACTGTCCGGCGCAGGGAGCCGAATGCTTCGGCGCATCCTGCGGGCGTCCACGGAGCGGTGAGCAACGCGTCGCTGTCGGCCAGGGCCAGGAAGTCCGGCCAGCCGAGCTGATCTGCCGTATCAGCAGATATGTTGTGGATGCGTGCGATGGCAAGCTGTGTGGAGCGTTCCGGTGTGGTACCCGACTCCCAGCGTTGAACGTTGGGGTTGTTCTTCTTGATTGTTTTAGGGTCAAGGCCCTGCGCCTCGGCGACCCTGCGCATGTAGTCGTAGCGGGAGAGGCCCAGCCTCGCGCGTGCCGCCTCCAAGGCATGCGGCGGCCTGCCTGGCGCGGGGGGTTTCCGATACATGCCGCCTACCCGTCGGTAATAAGTTGCCTGTGAGGATAGATCTGTTTCGTTCGCTCTGATCAAGCCAGGCAACCCTTAGTAGTCGTGCTCGCTCGCGCCCCCCGCGCCGTCAACGGCGGAATCACCCGGCCGAACCCGAACCACCGCCTCGGCCACCTCCCGCCCGCCGAGCTGCCCCGCGCCCGCCAGCGGAGCACGCCACCACGCCCAACGCACCGGCAAGCCACTCGACTTCACCTGACCGAGCGAAGATCACGGCATCAAGAGGCCCCATGGCTGAGGCTCTCGCTCAGCCTGCCCGACCCTGTGGGGGATCTTGGTGTTTCCGCTGCGGCAAAGTGATCAGCGGGCATGCTCGGGGCCGTTTCGAAGGCCGATGCAGCGGTCGAGGGGCCGTTGCCGGTCCGTCCCCGTTCCGGTGAGTAGATCCCGTGCCCGACCGCGCAGGTCGCGCGGCCGGGCAATCCGGGCGTTACAACGGCGATGTGGGTGAGAGACCGGCTGGACGGGCTGTGGTGCGACGAGGACTTCGCCGACTGGCAGTCGCGCGACGGGCACCGGCCTCTCGCCTGCTCAGCTGGCCACCACCTGTGTGCTGCAGCTCCTGCTCGGTCTGCTGGGCCGTCAGGTGGCCCAGGCGGTGCGCTGCCGCATCGACTCCAAGTACGCCCTGGCCACGGAGCTAAACGATGCCTCCCTCACGGCGACCTGTCCAACTTCGGTGAGCGCCTCGTCCGGGGTGACCGCGCACCAAGACCAAACGGATCGCGAGGCCTACGACGGGCCGGGCCTCACCCTCCCGCACCACCGCACCGTGCTTGGACGGCAGCAAGCTCCGGCACCACCGACTGGGAGGGGGCCGCCGCTCATGTGAACGAACCCCCATCCGCAGTGAGTTGCTCAACAGACAGCGTGAAGGGCGAACCCGAACGGAACCACCTCCCGGGCGGGTTGTCGCAACCGGCCGAAGAGCAGGGCGGCCGCGCCCTTGATGCGACCCCCCTGCTCGTCATCGGGTGTCTAGACGATCACCCGGACACGCTGAACTTCAGCAGCGCCCTGTCCGTCTCTTCCCCACTCCCGGCGGAGTCGGTGGCCGTGTAGAAGAAGCTGCCTGCGAAGTCGACCGCTGCTGCCACAAACCTGCCGGCCAGGCCGCCGATATTGGTGCCGAGTTGGGTATCGGCTTCCGTGCGGTCGGCGTCTTGGGACGATTTATCGTCCTTGAAAAGATTCGGTCCAGCAGTGTAGCGAAAGTCGTGCTGTGCGCACGCCTTCCACGCCGTTTCCGGAGTGATCGCCTGGGGTACGCTGGTGCATCCGTTGGAGAAGAAGCTGCGCTGCAGTCTGACTGTCGGCTCGTCCCTGTCCTTGGAATTCATGATCCGTGTGCGCAGTGCGATGAATTCGGCGTTCGCCAGGGTTGCCAACTTCTTGTACTGCTCCTTGCTGAAGACGGCTCCGGGTTGGCCCTCGCCGGGATTTCCTGGTGGTGTGCCGTTGATGAAATCGCTGACGGCTGCGCGGCCTTGTAATGCACCTTGCAGGCCGCTGGTGTCGGGTGCAGTGAAGCGGGCCATTGGATCGGCGGGAGCTTTCTCAGCCTTGGTCTCTGCTTCTGTGCGGTCCGCTCCGGTAACCTGGGGCGACTCCGGTCCTGCGTTGGCCTGTTCCTCGGGGCCGGATATCTCGGCGGGTCCCGACTTCGTATCGGCTGACTGCGGTGCGGACTTGGATACGCCCGAAGCCGATCCCGGGCTGCCTGCGCTGCAGGAAGCGGTTCCGAGCACGGTGAGTATGATCGCCAGTGCCAGTCCTGCAACTCTCACGTGCTGAAACCGAGTATTTGAACCGTTTACGGGCATGGTGATTCTTCCTCTCCGGAGATGATTGCTCTTCAGGGTCGAGCCACGCTTTGTGGTTGATCCTGGGGTGGGATGTCCACACCGTCAGGCTGCCATCGCATGTGGGACGAGCTGCCGGAATTAGCGTTTTCGAATAGATTTTCAACTGAAGCGCTCCGGGTCTCATGGAGGCTTCGGACTGTCCCGACCGGGGTGGAGTCATGGCCCGTCCATCGCTCACCCGGGAGTTCTGCCGTCCGATGATGCGGCGGAGCGAGGTGCGGCGCGAACACTTCTCCGAGTGGAGCGACCCGCGGGCGAGGCAGCTGGACGGGAGGGACTGGGACGGCCCGGGCGAGGTGCACAACGGATTGGCGTTGTGCGCGCTGCACCACGCCCTCTTCTTCAAAAGGCCCAACGTCCAGGCACCACCGCGCGGATACAGGACGACACGGGCGTTCTGTTCCAAGTGTGAGGTGCTCAACTGCCGAGATCTGATGCTCGATAGCTTTGGCCTTCTCCCCGTTGTCGGCAGCGGAGATCTCTTGGCGACGGTGACGGCCAGGGGGAGCGAAGGCCGGGGCGGCCGTGGGGCGGCAGGCCGATTGGCGGCGCGGGCGCACGCCCGGCGAACCGCTCCTCCGCTACGGAGCAAGGTGGTTGGGGGTCGTGCTGGGCGGTCTGGAGGGCGATGGCCAGCACGTCGCGGAAGCGCTCGCCGCCCGCCCTGACGAGGAGCGGCCTTGGGTGGCGCTGCGCCGGGCGT
>NZ_JBMNDS010000090.1:0-39918 GCF_052543295.1 Streptomyces sp. SAS_270 | reverse complement strand
GCGGGGCCGCACCTGAACTGCGGCCCCGCCCCGCAACCCCCCACCTCCGAGCGGAAGTTGGCCCACACCCATGCGGCTCTACCTGCTTGCCCTCAACCCCACCGATTCCGTCACCGAAGGGTTCCTGCCCGCCGCGGCGCGGCTCGGCCTCGACGTCACCGTCCTCACCGACCAGCCGGACGCCCACCGGACCGTGTACGCCGAATCCGGGCTTCACGCGCGGATCGAGCTGCTGGAGTGCGACGTACGCGACTTCCGTGCCGTCATCACCCGGATATCGACCCACCACACGCCCGACACGGTCTTCACCAACAGCGACCACCTCCAGACCCAGGCCGCCCTGGCCGCCGACTACTTCGGGCTGCCCGCCAAGAACTGGCGGGCCACGCTGCGGACCAAGGACAAGGCCGAGATGCGCCGGCACCTGGCCGCCGCGGGCGTCGACACCGTCTGGTCCGCCGAGCTCTCCGAACCGGCCGCCCTGGACGCGCCGTACCCCTGTGTCCTCAAGCCCCGCGAGGGCGTGGCCAGCGAGGACGTCGTCCTGGTCGACGGCCCCGAGGAACTGGTCACGCGCAGCAAGGAAATCCTGGCGCGCCGCCCGGGAGCCGTCCTCGTCGTGGAGGAGTACCTCCCCGGCGAGCTGTTCACCCTGGAAACCCTCGGGGACGACCGCGTCCGGCACGTCCTGGGCGGCTTCCACACCGAGCTCTCCGAGCCGCCGTACTTCATCGAGGAACGGCTGACCTTCGTCCCCGACCACCCCGAGCCGGTCGTCGCGCAGGTGCTGGCCCAACTGGACGCGCTCGACGTCGGATTCGGCGCATGCCACACCGAGTTCGTGGTGCACGAGGGCCGCGCCCGGATCATCGAGGTCAACTACCGTGCCATCGGCGACCAGTGCGACCTGCTGCTCGCCCGGCTGCTGGAGATCCCGCTCTTCGAGCACATCCTCCGCACCCACCTGGGCGAGCCGCTCCCCACCAACCTCGGCGCTCGCCGCGACGGCGCGGCCCGTCTCGACTACCCCTGCGCGGAGCGTGCCGGAACGCTGACCTCAGCCCCCGCGGCCACCGAACAGAACGTCGACGGCGTGCAGTTGACGTATCGGCCGCTACGGGAGAACGGAGAGCGGCACGAGCTGTACCGCACCAACCGCGACTACCTCGGCGTCCTGAGAGCCACCGGGACCGACCAGCGGTCCGTGGACAGGGCCGCCACCGCGTTCCTCGCGGCCCAGCGCTGGGAGATCCAGCCGTGAGCGCCCAGACCGTGGCGCACCCCGCAGAGGCGCGGGTCGATTCCTCCGAGGCCGAGCTGCTCATCCGCGTGCTCAGCGCGCTGCTGCGCGAGGACGTCGTCGGCCTGCGCACCCGCAGCACGCTCACGCACCGCCCGGACGGCCCCTGGCTGCGGCTGGCGGGCACGGACGACGCCCTGCTGATGCCGGTGACCGAGGACGGATTCCAGAGCCTGTACGCCGCCCGCCTGCCGCTGCTCGTCAGCGAGTCGCAGGGCGAGCTGACCAGCGCCGACACCGTGCTCGCCGCGTTGCGGGCGGTGGCCGAACCCCCCGACCGGGACGGCTTCGACGCCTTCGCCGAGGAGTGCCGCCAGACGCTGGCCACCATGCGACTGCACGCCGCGACATGGGAGGAGACCGCCGTACGCCTGACCGCACGCCACGGAGGCGACCCCGCCATCTGGACCGGACCGATCCGTGCTCTGGCCCACGACACCCTCGCCGCCCGTCTCGACCACCCCGTCTACCCGACCGCACGCGGCCGCTCCGGGCTCACCGAGTGGCAACTGCGGTCCTACGCACCCGAGTTCCATCCCCGATTCGCGCTGCGCTGGCTCGCCGTGCCCCGGGAGGCGCTCACCGCGACGGAGGGCGCGCTGCCGGACCACTGGCCCACGCCCGCCATGCTCGGGCTGGCCCAAGCCGAGCGGACGCATGTGGCCCTGCCCGTCCATCCGTTGACCGTCGGCGCCCCGCTGGACGCGGCGCTGCGCGACACCGGACTGAGCCACAGCGCACTGCTTGCCGACCGAGCCCACCTCGAAGTCGTACCGACCCTGTCGATGCGCACCGTGGCGGTGACCGCCGACCCGACCCTGCACCTCAAACTCCCGCTGCCCACCGCGACTTTGGGTCTGCGCAACCGGCGCACCATCAAGCCCGGCACCCTCTTCGACGGCGCCGCCGGGCAGCGCCTGCTGCAGACGGTGCTGGCCCACGAGCCCCGCTTCCGGGACACCGTCCTGCACGCCGACGAGACCGTGTACGCGCACGCCGGGCACGAGTCCCTCGCGGTGCTCTGCCGCCGCCTCCCGGCCGGGCTCGACGACTCGCTCGTCGTCCCCCTGGCCGCGCTGCTCGCCGAAGCCCCCGGCGGACGGCTGGTCGTCGACCACCTCGCCGACCGCTTCTACGGCGGCGACCCGCTCGCCCTGCTGGACGCCTGGCTGACCCTGCTGTTCGACTGGCAGACCACACTCTTCGGGTACGGCATCGCGCTGGAGTCGCACCAGCAGAACATCTCCGTGGTGCTGGACCGGCACGCGGACGGCAGCACCCGGCTGCGGCTGCTGCTGAAGGACAACGACGGCCCGCGGATCAACGCCGTCCGGCTGCGCGAGCGGCTCGGCGCCGGCGCTCCGGGACCCGCGGACTTCGACGACCCCCGGGTCTTCGGCGACGACGACGGGCCGGTGGCCGACCTGTTCACCACCATCACCGTCCATCTGTGCGCGGGCGCCTACGCGTTCGGGCTCGCCCGGCACGGCCGGGCTTCACGTCCGGTGCTGCTCCGGCTCGTCCGCGACCGGCTCGCCGAAGCCGTGGAACGGCTCGGCACCGGACCGGGCGAGCCCGGCGCCGTCCTGCGCACCAGGGTCCTGGAGGCCGACCGCCTGCCCGTGAAGGCGATGGTCAGCGCGGGAACCCTGCTCACCAAGCAGCGGTCGGGCGCCGCCGACATCAACAAGCACTACACCAGCGGCCCCAACTACCTCCACGTGACGGGGGAGAGGGCATGAGCGCCGGGACCCTGCGGATGCCGCGTCCCGCGTTCGGACCCCGGCAGGTGCACGCGGTGGCCGGCTGCTACTTCGTCGCGTCCTTCGCCGCGCTGGGGCTGCCCCCGTACCTGACCCAGATCCTTCCCGAACTCGGCGACCGCACGGCTCGCTGGGCCGGCCTGCTGTACGTCGTCCCCACCGTGTTCGGCGCCGTCGGAGCCCCGCTGTGGGGCCGCCTGGCCGACCGCTTCGGGCGCAAACGGCTGCTGCTGAGGGCCCAGTTGGGCCTGGCCGTGTCCTTCCTTCTCGCCGGGTGGGCCGACTCGCTCACCACCTTCACGGCGGCGCTGGTGCTCCAGGGGATCCTCGGGGGCACATTCGCGGCGTCCAACGGATACCTCGGTGCGGCGCTGGAGGGGCCACACCTGTCGCGGGCCCTCACTCTCATGCAGGGCAGCGCCCGGGCGGCCCTGGTCGTCGCCCCCGTCGTCGTCGGCTCGCTGTCGCCCTGGCTGTCGCCGCACCGCCAGTACGCGCTGCTCGCCGTACTGCCGCTCACCGCCGCCCTGTTGCTCGCCGCGCTGCCCGAACCCGCCGAGGCGCCGGCCACCCTCAAGGCGGAGCAGGCGCTGCCCAGGACGACGGCCCCGATCGTGTCCCTGCGCGTCCTGTACGCCCTCGAATTCGCCTTCGTCTTCTCCACCGTCATCTCCTTCCCCTATCTGATCTCCCTCGTCGAGAAACGACTGCCCGGCGCCTCGCCCACGCTGTCCGGCGTGCTCTTCGCACTGCCCCACCTGTGCTATCTGCTGTCGGCCCTCGCCGTGCACACCGCCTTCCGGACCCGCCCCAGGGCCGGAATCGCCCTCGGCTTCGCGCTGATCGCGCTCGGCCTGGCCGGGCACGGGATCGCCGACTCGCTGCCCTCCCTGATCGCCGTACGGACGGTCCTCGGCGCCGGGATGACGCTCGGTCTGGTGTGCCTGTCGATCCTCGCGGCCGACTGCGCCCAAGGACGGGCGCCCGGTGGGCTGTTCGGCTCGCTGGAGTTCTTCTCCAAGGCCGGCGCGGTCGCCGCCGGCGTGGCCGCGGCTGCGGGCACCGCCCGCTTCGGCCCGGCCGCACCCGTCCTCACCGGCAGCGCCGTCGCCCTGGCCACCGTCTGCGCGACCACCGCCACCTCTCTCCGCACCCGCTGGAGCCGCTGATGCCCTCGCTGACCGACGCCCCCGGAAGCGCCCCCACCTCCTCCGCCCCGGCCCAACTCCCCACCGCCGAGGACGCCGTGGCCCACACGCTCCTCAACTGCCTGCTGCGCGAGGTCTCGGGACCCGAGCGCCAGACCGCTGTCGCCGACGGCCACCTGCTGCTCCGGCTTCCCCGGCGCGGCGCACTGCTGCGAATCGCCCTGCGCCGCACGTCACTGCTCGGCGCGCACCGCTTCACCGGCCCGGTGAACGAGCAGCAGCCCGACGGGAGTTGGACAGAGGTCGGCTGGCGCCTGCTGGCCGCCTACACGCAGGACGAGCTGTCGCTGCGCACCGGCGTCCGCAACGAGGAGTTCGCGGAGCAGATCGAGTCCAGCCATCAAGCCGTTTCGGCCGCAATGGCCGTTGCGTCGGCGGCGTCCGGCTCTCCTTCGGTGTCCGGCTCTCCCCTGACGTCCGGCGGGCGGGGGAGCGGCGACCGTCTCGCGGCCTATGTCGCCTCCGAGCAGTCGCTGCTGTTCGGGCACCGCTTCCACCCCACGCCCAAGGCGCGCACCGGCGACGCCGCGGCCTGGGAGGCCTACGCGCCGGAGGCGGGGGCCGCCTTCCCGCTGCGCCACCTCGCCGTCCGTGCGCACCTCATCGCCGAGGAGACCGCCGGACCAGGGGCCGCCGCTCCGCTGGACAGGCAGCGCGCCGACATCCCCGACGGCTACCGGCTGCTGCCCGCGCACCCCTGGCAGTACGCGATGCTGCGCGAACACCCGGCGCTGCGCGCGGCTGTCGCACGGGGTGAGATCCTCGACCTGGGCGAGGGCGGGAGGCCCTTCGCCGCCACCGCCTCCGTGCGCACGCTCTACGACGGGGAGGCATTTCTCAAGTTCAGCCTCAACATCCGCATCACCAACTGCCTGCGCAAGAACGCCAGTTACGAGCTGTCCGGAGCGGTCGCCCTCACTCGCGCCCTGGCACCGGCCCTCGCCGATCTGGCCGACCGCTTCCCCGGCAGCGCCGTGCTCCGCGAGCCCGCCTACCGCAGCCTCGCCCTGCCCGGCTGCGACGGCACACCCGACCGCTCCCTGCTGGAGGGCTTCGGCGTGATCGTCCGCGAAGGCCTCGCCGAACGGCTCCTGCCCGGCACCACCCCCCTGCTCGCGGCCGCCGTCGCCGACGAGTACCCGACAGGCCCCGCCCATGTGTCGCGCCTGCTCGCCGGTGCGGGCCCGGAGGCCGTGCTCGCCTGGTGGACGGCGTACCTCAAGCTGCTCGTTCCCCCCGTCCTGGCCGCCTACTTCGACCACGGCCTGGTCCTCGAACCGCACCTGCAGAACGTGCTGATCTGCGTCGACGGCGAGGGCATGCCGGCCCAGGTCCTCTTCCGCGACCTGGAGGGCACCAAGCTCGTGCCCGAACACCACGCCGACACCCTGGCCGCGCTGCCGCCCGAGGTCGCGACCCCGATGGCGTACGACGCGCAGCGCGGCTGGGACCGCGTCGTCTACTGCCTGCTGGTCAACCACATCGCCGAACTCCTCGCCGCGCTCGCCGACCTGCACCCGCACGCCGAGGCCGCGCTGTGGGCACGCGTCCACGCCTGCCTGCAGACCCACGCCGACCGGTACGGCTGCCCGCCGCGTCTCGCCGCCCTGCTCGCCGGGGTCCCGCTGCCCGCCAAGGCCAACCTGCTCACCCGCTGGGAACGCAAGGCCGACCGCGACGCCGGATACGTCCGACTGCCCTCACCGCTCGCCGAGGACATCCTGCGGCACACCACCCGGAGCGCCCGATGACCGACCTCACCCCCGCGGTGCGCGAACGCGTCCTGTCCCTGCCCGCGACCGAACTGCCCGCCTACGTCTACGACATGGCGGCGCTGCGTGCACACGCCGCCGAGGTGCGGGCCGCGCTGCCCGAGCGCGTCGAGCTGTACTACGCGGCCAAGGCCAACCCGGAACCGGAGATCCTGGCCGCGCTGTCGCCGTACGTCGACGGCTACGAGGTCTCCTCGGGCGGCGAACTCGCCCACGTCGGCAGGGCGGTGCCCGGCCGTCCGCTCGCCTTCGGCGGCCCGGGGAAGACTCCGGTGGAGATCGCCGGGGCCCTGGAGCGGGGCGTGGAGCGCTTCCACGTGGAGAGCGAGTACGAACTCGGCGTACTCGCCGACCTGGCCCTTCGTGTCGCGCCGGGTCGCCGGGTGGCGGTGCTGCCGCGCTTCAACCTCCCGGTGACCGAGGGCACGCTCGCGGGGAGTTCGCTGGCCATGGGGGGCCGTCCGACGCCCTTCGGTCTGGACCCGGAGCGCGCCGACAGGGTGATCCGCAGACTCACCGACGGGAGCCTTCCCCATCTCGAACTCCGGGGAATTCACGCCCACTTGGCCAGTGGTCTGCAGGCGGCCGAACAACTGGCGGTGGCCGGAGCCGTGGTCACCTGGGCCACGGACCTCGCGACCCGCCACCGGGTCCGCCTCGCCGAGGTGAACGTCGGGGGCGGCATGGCGGTGGACTACGCCGATCCGGCGGCCCGCTTCGACTGGCACGCATACGGCAGTGGTCTCGCCCAACTGACCGCTGCACACCCGGAACTGACGCTCCGTATCGAGCCCGGTCGGGCGCTGACGGCGTACTGCGGCTGGTACGCGACCGAGGTCCTGGACGTCAAGGCCAGCCACGGCGAGGAGTTCGCCGTGGTCCGCGGCGGCACCCACCATCTGCGCACCCCCGCGACCAAGGGGCACGACCAGCCCTGCACCGTCCTGAAGGTCGCCGACTGGCCGCACCCCTGGCCGCGGCCCACCGCGCACCACGAACAGGTCACCCTCACCGGCCAGTTGTGCACACCGAAGGACCTTCTGGCCAGGGGGGTTGCGGCTGCGGGACTGCGGGCGGGCGATCGCGTGGCGTTCTCCCTCGCGGGCGCCTACGCCTGGAACATCTCCCACCACGACTTCCTCATGCACCCGGCGCCCGGTTTCCACTTCCTGGACGCGGACGGCGACCCGAGTGGCCCGGAGGTCGGGACCGAGGAGGTGCCGTGGCAGCGGGCGCGCGGGGCGACGTCCGGGGTGTAGCGAGATGCGGCCGCCGGGGCGACGGGGGCCGGTCGACCGTGCGCGGTTTCAGTTGCTCCGCTCAGTTCCGGTAGCCGCGCAGTTTTCGGTAGAGCGTCGCCCGGCCGATCCCCAGGGCGAGCGCCGCGCGCGCCTTGTTGCCACCGTGCCGCCGCAGCGCCTCCAGGATGGCGGCACGTTCGGCGTGCTCCATCGGGCTGAGGTGCCGCGCCGCGGGGCCCTCCCGTACGGGGTCCGGGAGCTCGGCCCGCCGCACCGGTCCCGCCACCCGACGCTGTTCCGCCAACGCCCGTACGAGATGAGCGAGTTCCGTGACGTTGCCGGGCCAGGGATGCTGCTCCAGGGCCCGCAGCGCGTCCAGCGTCCAGGTGAGCGGTGGCCGTCCGAGGGCGGGTCTCGGGGTCAGGGCAGGCAGCAACACCCGGATGTCGTCCGGGCGTTCCCGCAGCGCGGGCAGGGTGACCGAGCGGGCGGCCAGGGAGTCCAGGAGCCGCTGGAGGCAGGGGCCGGGTGGCGTTCCGGGCGTATAGGTGATCAACAGGGGCACGCTCGGGTGCGCGTCGAGGAGCGAGTTCAGGGAGGCGACGTCAGGCGGGGCGAGGCGCTCCGCGTGCCGCAGGAGGAGAGGGCGACCGGCTGTCAACGTGGCGCAGGCGAGCGCGAGTTCACCCTCGGCTCCCTCCGCCGCGTCCACCGTGGACAGCGCGCCCCCGCCCAGCAGCTCCCGCGCCAGCAGGGTCTTGCCCGTCCCGCGTTCGCCCGTCAGGAGCAGGGGTTCGCGCAGGCCGGCCAGCTCCGTCGCGCGGCCGACCGCGTGCCGCCAGGGGACGGAGCGTCCGGCGAGGGACAGCGGCAGGGTCGCTGAGGTCCTGACCGCCCTGTCGCTGGCTGGTTCGAGGACGACGAGTACGCCGATCACGCAGCCCAGGTGACGTACGGGAGTGATCTCCGCGGTGCAACCCGCTCCCTCGGGCAGCTGGATGCCGTAGGACTGCGGGGCGGCGCCGGAATCCTGCCCAAGGAGCGAGGCCGCATCCCTTTCGAGAGTCTCCAGGGCCTCGGTCGACAGCAGTCGCTCCGCCTCCTCGCTGATCAGACGGTTGCGCCCGTCGAGCGCGATCACGGCGGGTGTCGTCCCCCGTGCCGCTGTGAGATAGGTGTCGAGCAGCACCCGCTCCACTGCCCTTGTGCGCGCTAGGAGTTCGGCCTCCACCGCCGCGGCGGCGGCCTCTGCGAGCGCCGCTCCGGGATGCGGCCCGCATCCGGCGCACAGCCCGGAGGCGACCGTCACCGTGCCGAGCACCTGCCCGCTCTCCGGCGCCAGCACCGGCACACTGACCGCGGACACGTCCTGCCACAGGTCGAGGAAGTGCTCGGGGCCGTGCACTTCGGCCCGGCGGCGCGAACGCAGGGCGAGAGCCGCACTGTTGTGACCCACCTCCTGCTCGGACAGGTCGGCGCACCGCTCGTTCCAGGGCCCGCTCCCGGCCGCCCACAGCACCCGTAGGCGCTCGTCCGTGAGCACGAACGAGGACCGAGCGGTGCCCAGGGCGGGGGCGAGCCGTTCGAGTACGGGCCGGGCCGCGGCGAGGAGGACCGGCTCGGGCCCGGCGTCCGCAGCCGACCCCGAAGCGGCGTCCGCAGTGGACCCCGTGGGCTCCCGCAGGTCGTGCGGCACACCGTAGAACCGGGCGCGCCGCCATGCCGCGACGACCTCGTCCGGTACGTCGTCGGGCAGCGGGCGCCCCGTCAGGAACCGCTCGCGTGCCTCACGCAGCGGAGTGACGGCGAGCC
Organism: Streptomyces sp. SAS_270; assembly: GCF_052543295.1. NCBI lineage: Bacteria > Bacillati > Actinomycetota > Actinomycetes > Kitasatosporales > Streptomycetaceae > Streptomyces > Streptomyces sp. SAS_270. The sequence continues at coordinate 30,822 of NZ_JBMNDS010000090.1, read as the reverse complement.
GGGTGGGGGAGTGCTCTGTGATGGTCACGGCACCACCCACCATATCGTCCAACTATCAACCAATCACCGCTGCGTCGGCAGACCGCACACCCCGCCCGCAAGAACGATCACGGCCGCGGAGAGCAGCCCGCACCCCACTGACTCGTGACGACCCCCTGCGGACCATGTCTCGAATTGAGACACCCGCGCTCCCCGGCACCCGGCCATGATCATCAATGCTTGGTGCCTGTTCCCACCGTCAGGAGCGTTCCCCGTGCACACCGTCGTCGAGACCGACGTTCTGATCGTAGGCAGTGGCCCCGCCGGCGCCTCGGCCGCGCTCGCCCTCAGCACGTACGGCGTACCCAACATCGTCGTGACCCGCTACGCGAGCCTCGCCGAGACACCCCGCGCGCACATCACCAACCAGCGCACGATGGAGGTGCTGCGCGACCTCGGCGTCGAGCAGGACGTCATCGCACAGGCAACGCCCCAGCACCTGATGGGCAACACGACCTTCTGCACCAGCCTCGCCGGCGAGGAGCTGGGCCGGATCCGCTCCTGGGGCAACGACCCGCTCGTCCAGGCAGCGCACGAGCTGGCCAGTCCCACCCGCATGTGCGACATGCCGCAGCACCTCATGGAACCGGTGCTCGTCGACGCGGCCGTCGCCCGCGGCACGCGACTGCGTTTCGAGACCGAGTACCTCGCCCACACCCAGGACGCCGACGGCGTGACAGCCACCGTCCGGGACCGGCTGCGCGGGGACACGTACGAGATCCGCGCCAAGTACCTCATCGGCGCCGACGGCGGTCGCTCCAAGGTCGCCGAGGACGCCGGACTGCCCATGGGCGGCCAGATGGGCGTCGCGGGCAGCATCAACATCGTCTTCGACGCGGACCTCACCCGGTACACCGCGCACCGGCCCTCCACCCTGTACTGGGTGCTGGCCCCGGGCGCCACCGTCGGCGGCATCGGCGCGGGGCTCGTCCGCAACGTGCGGCCCTGGAACGAGTGGCTCATCGTCTGGGGGTACGACGTCACGGCGGGCGCACCCGACCTGACCACCGAGTACGCCGAGTCCGTCGTACGGCAGCTCGTCGGCGACGACGACATCCCGGTGACCATCAAGTCGTCCTCGGCATGGACGGTCAACGAGATGTACGCCGAGACGTACGCCAGCGGCCGGGTCTTCTGCGCGGGCGACGCCACGCACCGTCACCCGCCGTCCAACGGCCTCGGCTCCAACACGTCGATCCAGGACTCCTACAACCTCGCCTGGAAGCTGAAGCTCGTCCTCGACGGCACGGCATCCCCGAAGCTCCTCGACACCTACACCGCCGAGCGCGCCCCGATCGGCAAGCAGATCGTCACGCGCGCCAACAAGTCCATCGGCGAGACCGCCCCCGTCTTCGAGGCCCTGGACGGGCTCACCCCGGGGACCCCCGAGCAAATGTGGGCCAACATCGCCGCCCGCAAGGACGCCACCGAGGCCGCCGAGAAGCAGCGCGCCGCACTGCGCGACGCGATCGCGCTCAAGGTGTACGAGTTCAACGCGCACGGCGTCGACCTCAACCAGCGCTACTGCGCCGACGCCTCCACCGCGATCGTCTCCGACGGCACGGCGGACCCGGGCTTCGCGCGCGACCCCGAGCTGTACCACCAGCCCTCCACGCGCCCCGGCGCCAGGCTCCCGCACGCCTGGATCACCTCGGGCACCCGCACCCTCTCCACGCTGGACACGGCGGGACAGGGCCGCTTCACGCTGATCACCGGTATCGGCGGCGAGGGCTGGGTCAAGGCGGCCGAGGCCCAGGAACTCGACATCGCGACCGTTGTCATCGGATCCGGACAGCAGTACGAGGACCCTTACGGGGACTGGGTTCGGCTCAGCGAGGTATCCGAGTCGGGAGCCCTGCTCGTACGACCCGACGGGTTCGTCGCCTTCCGGCACGCCTCGGCGTCGCCGGACGCCGAGCGGTTGCTGACGGACGCGCTGCGGCGGATCCTCGGACATGCCTGACGGGACCAGGGGAGCGGGATGACCACCGAATCGACCACGCACACCGACACCGACACCGATACCGACACCGCTGGCAGCAGCGGCCTCGGCGGCGAAGCCGTCGAGGCGGGGACCGGCCCCGGCGCCGGCTTCGCCACGACCCTCACCGACGCCGTCGTCGACAGCCTCCAGGGCGCGGCCGACCCCCGCCTGCGCGAGCTGCTCGCCGCCCTCACCCGGCACCTCCACGCCTTCGTACGGGAGACCCGGCCGACGATGGCGGAGTGGGAGCGTGCCGTCGGCTTCCTCACGGCGACGGGACAGACGTGCACGGACACCCGGCAGGAGTTCATCCTCCTCTCGGACGTCCTCGGCGTCTCGATGCTCGTGGAGACGATCAACGGGCAGGGCGGCGACAGCGCCACCACCGAGTCGACGGTCCTCGGCCCCTTCCACATGACCGAGTCACCGGTGCGCGAACTCGGCGCGAACATCGACCTGGTGGGCAAGGGCGAGCCCTGCGTGGTCAGCGGCCGCGTGCTGTCCCGGGACGGCACCCCGCTGCCCGGGGCGGTCCTCGATGTCTGGCAGGCGGACGGCGAGGGCTACTACGACGTGCAGCAGCCCGACGTTCAGCCGCCGGGCAACGGGCGCGGGCTGTTCACGGCCGACGACCAGGGCCGTTTCTGGTTCCGCAGCTGCGTGCCGAGCCCCTACCCGATCCCCACCGACGGCCCCGTCGGCGACCTGCTGCGCGCCACCGCCCGGCACCCCTACCGCCCCGCCCACATCCACTTCATCGCGTCGGCGAAGGGCCACGACCCCGTCACCACGCACATCTTCGTGGCGGGCAGCGACTACCTCGACTCGGACGCGGTCTTCGCCGTCAAGGACAGCCTGGTCCAGGACTTCGCCGAGACCGACAACCCCTCCCTGGCACGGGAGTTCGGCATGCCGAGCCCGTTCCGGCACGCACGCTTCGACCTCGTACTGGAGCCGTTGGAGCCATCGCGACGGCAGGAGCCACTGGAGCGCTCGTGAAGGACTTTCCCGAGACACTCGACTTCTCCTACGAGACCCAGCCCGTCCGGGTGGTCTTCCGGCCCGGCGCGTCGGTCTCCGCGACGCCGGGCGAGGCCGCGGGGCTGGGCCTGCGCCGACTGCTCGTGGTCTGCGGCAGCCGGGGCGAGGCCACGGCGCGCACGGTCGCCGACGCGCTGGGCGACGCCTGCGTGGGCCTGCACGCCGGGGCCCGGATGCACGTGCCCGTGGAGATCGTCGAACGGGCCGTCGAGGTCGCGCGCGCCGCGGGCGCGGACGGCTGCGTCGCGGTGGGCGGCGGCTCCGCGATCGGCCTCGGCAAGGCGATCGCGCTGCGCACCGGCCTGCCGCTGATCGCCGTGCCGTCCACCTACGCCGGGTCCGAGATGACCCCCGTCTGGGGCCTCACCGAGCACGGTGCCAAGCGCACCGGTCGTGACCCCGCCGTCCAGCCCCGCAGCGTCGTCTACGACCCCGACCTGACCCTCTCGCTGCCCGTCGACCTCTCCGTGACCAGCGGCATCAACGCGCTCGCGCACGCCGTGGAGGCCCTGTACGCGCCCGACGGCTCGCCCCTGGTCTCGCTGATGGCGCAGGAGGGCGTGCGCGCGATGACCGGCGCCCTTCCCGGGATCGCCGTCGCCCCCGACGACCTCGACGCCCGCGCCCGCGCCCTGTACGCCGCCTGGCTGTGCGGCGCCTGCCTGGGTGCCACCACCATGGGCCTGCACCACAAGCTGTGCCATGTGCTGGGCGGCAGCTTCGGCCTGCCGCACGCCGAGACGCACACCGTGATCCTTCCGTACGCCCTCGCGTACAACGCCCCCGAGGCGCCCCACGCCGTCGCTGCCCTCAACCGCGCCCTGGACACCGACGACGCCCCCCGCACCCTGCACGACCTCGCCCGCCGCCTGGGTGCCCCCGGATCCCTCGCCGAACTCGGCGTCACCGAGGCCGACTTGGAGGTCGCGGCGCTCCAGGCGGCCAGTCAGCCGTACGCCAATCCGCGCGAGGTCACCGCGGACGGCATTCTCGGTGTGCTGCGGGCGGCGTACGAGGGGCACGCGCCGGTGTCCTAGCCGCGGTCGGCCGCGTGTTCCCGCAGGAAGGCTCCGGCATGAGCGGCGGCCTCCTCCTTCGTCGCGTACCAGGTGCCGTCCTCGGCGGCGCCGCGCGTTTCGTCCGCGCCTTCGCCCGTCCAGGTCCAGCCGTCGGACGACGGGTCCTGTGCCAGTGAGGCGGTGCCGCCGAAGAGTTCGAGCGCCGCGCCCGTCCGCGCGGCCGCGGGGCGGGGGACCGCGTCGGGCCACTTCTTGCGCGCGCCCTGCCGGGTGATGCCCCACACCGCACCCATCTGCTCATAGCTCGCGCCGTAGGAGCCGGCTGTCGCCGCCGCGATCGCCGTCAGCCGCTTGATCTCCGTGTCCACCACCTTCCAGGCGGCGAGGACGGACAGAGTCACATCAACCGGGTCCGCCTCCCACATGCGGGCCTCGGGCAGACCCGACTCGCGGGAACGAATGGCCGTTGCGAGCGGGTTGAGGGCATCAGTGAGCGCCTTCCCCAGCTCGGCCCGCTCTTCGGGAGTGATCTCAATCGAAGTCATGCGACAACTATAGTTACCGACGTCAATCTTGACAACTTTGGTTTCCGTTCCGGCGGGAGGGTTGGCCACGTGGAACTCCCACGGGTGCACCGCCCTCCGCGGGCTGTAAGACGCCTGCGGCGAACTGCCGGGTAAACGCCCACCCCTCACAGGTACCAGTCGTCGTCTTCGGTGCGCAGTGAACGTCCGAGGTAGTCCCGCAGGTTGCCCGCGACCCATCTGCGGTTGTCGCTCTCGTGCTCCCAGACGAACACGTCCTGACGCTCCGGCTTGCGCACGAAGGCGAACTGGTCGCCGCCTCCGTTGTCCCCGAAGAACAAGAGGGCGTCGAAGGACATGTACAGCTGGGCGAAAGTCGCGTCGGACCAGAAGAACCTGTTCTGCTCGACGATGCGGTCGATGGTCCACACGGTGTCCACGTGGGCGTGTCCGATCACCCCGTTGCTCTCAAGAAGCAGCTGCCTGAGCTCCGCCGGCAAGGTTTGCCCGAGCCGCACCTCGGCCTCGGCGAGTTCGGCTTCCTGAGCCGGCGCGCGGAAGCCCGCCTCGGGAAGGGCGTCCAGGGCTGTCTGTTTCCACATGGTCCGGAGCCTAGGGGAGTCTGTCCGCCGTACGAGGCCCTGGCGGGCGGCGACCCGGCAGGTGCGTCATGGTGGTGTCTCGTTCTGAGACACCCACGTCCGCGGCTCACCCCTCAAGATCGGGAAGGGGTCCCGCCCTGTGCCGGCACGGTGCGATCCGCGTGCCCAGGCGCCTTCGCGTGCGGCCCCGACGCACGTGACGAAAGGTGAACATCATGGCCCTCGCACTGCTCCGGCGCCGGCGGCCCAAGGTTGCCCCCGCCGAGTCGGCGGGCCTCTCGCTCCCCCTCCCGGCAGGCGCGGGCGCGCTCGGCCGCGAAGTCATCGACCCGACGGGCGCGCCGATGGGTGCCGCCGACGTGACCGTCACCGCCCTGGACACGCACCGCGTGACGGCCCGCGGCACGACCGACCCGTACGGCTTCTTCCTCGTGGCGCTGCCCCCCGGCCGCTACAGCCTCCTGATCGCGGCGGACGGGCTGCATCCGCACCAGGAGACGGTGGACGTCGTGGCCGGGACCGCGTCCGCCGCGGAGCGCGTCCAGCTGCAGCCGGCGCGCGTCATGGAGCTTCCGGCGCCCGGCACCTGGCTCTTCGACCCTCCGCACACGGCGATCCGCTTCATCGCGAAGCATGTGGGCATGGCCCATGTGCACGGCCGTTTCGAGCGCTTCCAGGGCGGCATCCAGGTCTCCCAGGACATGGCGCAGACCCGCGTACACGTCCGTATCGACGCGTCGAGCATCACCACCGGCAACACGACCCGCGACAACCACCTGCGCTCCGCCGACTTCCTCGACGTCGAACGCTTCCCGCACATCGAATTCAACAGCACCCGCTTCGCCTACCGCGGCGGCACCAAGTGGACCCTCCAGGGCTCCCTCACCATGCACGGCGTCAGCCGCTCGGTAGCCCTGGACACCACCTACCTCGGCACGGTCAACGGCGGCTACGGCGAGGAACTCCGCTGCGCCGCCCTCGCCAAGGCGGAACTCCACCGCGAGGACTACACCCTCAACTGGCGCTCGATGCTGGCCCGCGGCATCGCAGTGGTCGGACCGACGGTCCAACTGGAACTGGACGTGCAGGCGATGTACCGCACACACGACACTCCGACGCCGCCGGAGTAGCGACCTGGGACGTCATGGAGGCAGTTGGCGAAGGGTGCCGCCGCCGAGCGCGCCCGACTCCACGGATCAGCTGCCGGGCCGCCCGCCCCGCAGCCCGTCGAAGAGCACCGCCGTCAGCGCGTCCGCCAGAGCGGCCACCGGCAGGTCGCCTTCCGGGCGGTACCACTCGATCAGGGAGTTGACCGTGCCGAACAGGAGCCGGCTGATCAGGTGCGGGTCGATGTCGTCGCGTACGCCGCCCTCGGCCGCCGCACGGGTGACCAGGTCGGCGACCCGGTGGTCGAACTCGCGACGCCGTTCAAGGGCGTGCTGCTCGACGGCGCTGTTGCCGCGGACGCGCAGCAGCAGGGTGACGTAGGGGAGCTCGGCGGCGAGTACGTCGACGCTTCGGTGCACCACGTGCTCCAGGCGGGCGGTCGCCGTGGTGTCCGGGCCGGGGTCCTCGTCGAGCACGGCGAACAGGGCGTCCAGGGCCCGCCCGACGGCGAGGCCGAGGAGCTCCTCCTTGCCGGAGACGTGGTGGTAGATGCTCGACTTGCTCAGGCCGAGGCGGCGGGCGAGCTCCTCCATGCCGGTGCCGTCGTAGCCGCGTTCGTTGAAGACCACGACCGCGACCTCCAGCAGGGAGGCACGGTCGTAGGCGGGACGGTCGCGGCGCCCGACGGGACCCTGCACAGGCGTTCTGCTCACAGAACCATTGTGACAAGGCCGAGAGTCCCGCCCCCGCGGTCGCCGTTGATCACGACTCCCGCAGATCCTTGACCCGGTGGAGCTTGCCGAGCGAGCGCTCCAGGGTCTCCGGGTCGACGATCGTGACCTCCACACTCACGCCGACGCCGTCCTTGACGCCCTGCGCGATGATCCGGGCCGCGGCCTCGCGCTGCTCGGCGCCGCTGTCGGCGCGGGCCTCGACACGGACGGTCATGTGGTCCATCCGCTCGCGCCGCGTCAGTTGGAGCTGGAAGTGCGGGGCGACGCCGGGCGTGCGGAGCACGATCTCCTCGATCTGACTGGGGAAGACGTTCACCCCACGCAGAATGATCATGTCGTCGCTGCGGCCGGTGATCTTCTCGATACGGCGGAACGCGGGCCGCGCCGTGCCGGGCAGCAACCGCGTCAGGTCCCGGGTGCGGTAGCGGATGATCGGCAGCGCCTCCTTGGTGAGGGACGTGAAGACCAGCTCTCCGTGCTCGCCGCCCGGCAGCACCTCTCCGGTGAACGGGTCGACGACCTCTGGGAGGAAGTGGTCCTCCCAGACGTGCAGCCCGTCCTTCGTCTCCACGCACTCCTGCGCCACGCCCGGGCCGATCACCTCGGACAGGCCGTAGATGTCGACGGCGTGGATGTCCATGCGCTCCTCGATCTCGCGGCGCATCTCCTCGGTCCACGGCTCGGCGCCGAAGATGCCGACCTCCAGGGAGGTGGAGCGCGGATCGACACCCTGGCGCTCGAACTCGTCGAGGAGGGTGAGCATGTAGGAGGGGGTGACCATGATGATCTCGGGCCGGAAGTCCTGGATGATCTGCACCTGGCGTGCGGTCATGCCGCCCGAGGCGGGGATCACGGTGCACCCGGCCCGCTCGGCGCCGTAGTGCGCGCCGAGACCGCCGGTGAACAGTCCGTAGCCGTAACTGATGTGCACCTTGTGGCCCGGGCGGCCGCCTGCGGCGCGGATGGAGCGGGCGACCACGTCGGCCCACATGGAAATGTCGTTCTCCGTGTAGCCGACGACCGTGGGCCGGCCCGTGGTGCCGCTGGAGGCGTGGATGCGGCGGACGTCCGCCATGGGGACGGCGAACATGCCGAAGGGGTACGTGTCGCGCAGGTCGGCCTTGGTGGTGAAGGGGAACCGGGACAGGTCCTCCAGGGTCCGGCAGTCGTCGGGCTTGACTCCGGCCTCGTCGAACTTCCTGCGGTACTGCTCCACGTTGTCGTACGCATGCCGCAGCGTCGCCCGCAGCCGCTCCAGCTGGAGTCCCCCGAGCTGCTCGGGCGTCATCCGCTCGCCGTCGTCCAGCAGCTCCGCGGGGAGCGGCTCTCCCCGGCGCGCTCCCGGGACCGCGGGGGCTGTCAGGTGGCTGCTCATGGCGACTCCTCTGTCCTTGTGTCCGCTGTCCCCGTGTCCTGTGTCCGCGTGTCCTGTGTCCGCGTGCTTCGGACGCTACGGCTGCGTCCGCGGAACTCCGCGACCACCTCGTCACCGCGCCGGACGCTCACGTCGTAGATGCCGCTGCGGCCGAACCGGGTGCGCACGCGCGCGGTGGCCACCAGGACGTCGCCCTCGTGCGCGGGGGCGACGAACTCGATGTCGGCTCCGGCCGCGACCGTCACGGGGCCATGGCTGTTGCAGGCACAGGCGAAGGCGGTGTCGGCGAGCAGGAACACGTAACCGCCGTGGGCGATCCCGTGGCCGTTGACCATTTCCGGCGTCACCGTCATCCGGAGCGCGGCGGTCCCCTCGCCGTGCTCAAGGAGCTCCATGCCCAGAGCGCGGGACGCCTTGTCGGCAGCGAACATCGCCTCCGCGGGGCCGGGTCCCGGCGGGTTCGGCTCCCCGGAAGCGGTCGTCCTGTCAGTGGGCTGTGCCACTCTGTTCACCACCTTGTGAGCCGACCGAACATTCGGTTAGCGTGCGGCACGGCCAAGTAATCCAGCATCACCGCTGCCTGTCAAGAGGTGGATCCGCATGCCCGACGACTACCCCGAGTGCCCTGAATTCCTGCCTCGCGAGGAGCCCGCCCGTGCCTGACGAGGTCTATCTCATCGACGGTGCCCGCACCCCGCAGGGCCGCTACGGCGGAGCGCTGGCCGGCGTACGCCCCGACGACCTGGCCGCCCTCGTCGTGGGCGAGGCCGTCCGCCGCTCCGGCATACCGGCCGACGCCGTGGACGAGGTGATCCTGGGCGCCGCCAACCAGGCGGGAGAGGACAACCGGGACGTGGCCCGTCTGGCCGCCCTGCTGGCCGGGCTTCCGCACACCGTCCCCGGCTACACCGTCAACCGGCTCTGCGCCTCGGGTCTGACGGCCGTGGCGAGCGCTGCGCAGGCGATCCGGTGCGGCGAAGCGGACCTGGTGGTCGCGGGCGGAGTGGAGTCCATGACGCGGGCTCCCTGGGTGATGGCCAAGCCCGGCACGCCCTGGGCGAAGCCGGGCGAGGTGCACGACACCTCGCTGGGCTGGCGTTTCACCAACCCGCGCTTCACGGCCGCCGACCGGGCCGTGCCCGCGGACGCCGGCGGCGAGACGGCCAAGGTGACCCTGTCGATGGGGGAGACGGCCGAAGAGGTCGCCGCGCTGGACGGCATCACCCGCACCGAGTGCGACGCGTTCGCGCTGCGCAGCCACCGGCGGGCCGTCGCCGCTCAGGAAGCCGGCCGCTTCGACCGGGAGATCGTGCCGGTCCCGGTCAAGGACGGCGAGGTCACCCGCGACGAGGGTCCCCGCCCGGGCGCGAGCCTGGAGAAGCTGGGAGCGCTGCGCACCGTCTTCCGCGACAGGGGTGTCGTCACGGCGGGATCCGCCTCGCCGCTGTCCGACGGCGCCGCCGCGCTGGTGGTGGCGAGCGCGGCGGCCGTCAGGCGCCATGGGCTCACACCACGTGCGCGGATCGTCGCCTCCGCCTCGGCGGGAGTCCAGCCCCACCTGATGGGCCTCGGCCCGGTCCCCGCCACGGAGAAGGCCCTCGCCCGCGCCGGATGGGAGACCGGCGACCTGGACGCGATCGAGCTGAACGAGGCCTTCGCCGCGCAGGCACTGGCGGTCATACGACGCCTCAAGCTCGACGAGGAGAAGGTCAACGCCGACGGTGGCGCCATCGCCCTCGGTCACCCGCTCGGCTGCTCGGGCGCCCGCATCCTGCTCACCCTGCTGGGGCGACTGGAGCGCGAGGACGCCCGACGCGGACTCGCGGCCCTGTGCGTGGGCGTCGGCCAGGGTGTCGCGATGCTCGTGGAGCGCGTATGACTCCTCCCCCCGGAAGCGATCCGCGGAGGCGAGGGCTTGCCCGCACAGGGGGACCTCGTCGTATCATTGACCGAACGAATGGTCGGTAGGGAAGTTGGTTTCGATGGCCACCACACAATCCAGCGCGTCACCCTCCGCGCCGTCCGCCGGCGACGCCGAGCCGGAGCTCCAGCAGCACTTCGACGCGACGATCGCGCGGGACCAGCGGATCGAGCCACGGGACTGGATGCCGGAGGGCTACCGCAAGACGCTCGTACGACAGATCGCGCAGCACGCGCACTCGGAGATCATCGGCATGCAGCCGGAGGGCGACTGGATCACCCGGGCGCCTTCGCTGCGCCGCAAGGCGATCCTGTTCGCGAAGGTCCAGGACGAGGCCGGGCACGGGCTGTACCTGTACTCGGCAGCCGAGACGCTGGGCGCCGACCGCGCAGACCTCACCGAGCGGCTGATCGAGGGCCGGCAGAAGTACTCGTCGATCTTCAACTATCCGACCCGCAGCTTCGCCGACGTCGGCGTGATCGGCTGGTTCGTCGACGGCGCGGCGATCTGCAACCAGGTGCCGCTGTGCCGCAGCTCGTACGGGCCCTACGCGCGGGCGATGGTGCGGGTCTGCAAGGAGGAGTCGTTCCACCAGCGCCAGGGCTACGAGCTGCTGATGACGATGATGCGCGGCACCGAAGCCCAGCGCGCCATGGTCCAGGACGCGGTCGACCGCTGGTGGTGGCCCTCGCTGATGATGTTCGGCCCGCCCGACGGCGACTCGCCCAACTCGGCCCGGTCCATGGCCTGGAAGATCAAGCGGCACAGCAACGACGAGCTGCGTCAGCGCTTCGTCGACATGACCGTGCCGCAGGCCGCGAAGCTGGGCGTGACGCTGCCCGACCCGGAGCTGCGCTGGAACGAGGAGCGCGGCCGCCATGACTTCGGCACCCCCGACTGGTCCGAACTGCAGCGGGTGATCAGCGGCGACGGGCCGTGCAACACGGAGCGCGTCGCGCGGCGCAGGACCGCGCACGAGGAAGGCGCCTGGGTGCGCGAGGCGGCCACCGCCCACGCGGCCAAGCAGAGCAAGCGACGTGAGGAAGGCGCGGTGGCATGAGCGACACCGAGAGCAGAGACACCGAGAGCGCCGAGGGCACCGGCGCCGACAGCACGAAGAAGGAATGGCCGCTGTACGAGATATTCGTGCGCGGCAAGCGCGGTCTCAACCACGTCCACGTCGGCTCGCTGCACGCGGCCGACGACCGGATGGCGCTCACCCACGCCCGCGACCTGTACACGCGGCGCAACGAGGGCGTGAGCATCTGGGCGGTGCGCTCGGAGCACATCGCCGCCTCCACGCGCGACGAGAAGGACCCGTTCTTCGCGCCGAGCGCCGACAAGGTCTACCGCCACCCCACGTTCTACGACATCCCCGACGACGTCCCCCACATCTAGGAGCAGGGCATGAGCGACGACCACGTCTACCTCTCCCTCGCCGAGGGGCACGACGACGGCAGCGACGCCCGCTGGGCGTTCGGCACCGGCTTCGAGGACCCGCTGCACGGCGTCGACACCGGCGTGCCCCAGGGCATCGACACCGCCGAACTCGTCGCGACCTGCCTGGCGCTCGGCGACGACGCGCTGGTCTCGGCGCAGCGCCTCGCCGAGTGGTGCACACGGGCGCCGGAGCTGGAGGAGGAGGTGGCGCTCGCCAACATCGGGCTCGACCTGCTGGGGCAGGCCCGGCTGCTGTACGCACGCTGCGGCCAGGCCGACGGCACCGGCCGCGGCGAGGACGCGTACGCCTACTTCCGTGACGCCGCCGACTTCCGCAACGTCCGCCTGGCCGAACTCCCGGTCGGTGACTTCGCGTTCTCGATCGTACGGCTGCTGGTGCTGTCCAGCTGGCGTCTGGCCCACTTCGAGCAGCTCACCGCGTCCGGCGACCCGGTGCTCGCCGCGATCGCCGCCAAGGGCGTCAAGGAACTGACGTATCACCGCCAGTACGCCGCCGAGTGGGCCGTGCGGCTCGGTGACGGCACGGCCCACTCGCACCGCCGGATGGTGACCGCACTCGATCAAGTCGCGCCGTATCTGGACGAGTTGTTCGCCGCCTGCGACGTCCGGGACGAGGTGACGGCAGTCCTGCGCCAGGTCACCGAGGCCGCCGGGCTGTCCCTGCCCACGAGCACGACCCTGCCGGGACAGGGCAGGAACGGCGACCGCACCGAGCATCTCGCCCCGCTGCTGGCCGAGTTGCAGAGCGTCGCCCGCGCACACCCGGAGGCGACATGGTGACCGCCCTGCCCCGCACGGACCTCCGGCGCGCCCGGCACATCGCCGAGCAGGTGCCCGATCCCGAGCTGCCCATGCTCACCCTGGCCGACCTGGGCGTGCTGCGCGACGTCGAGGTCACGGCGGACGGCACGGTCGTCGCGAGCCTGACCCCCACCTACTCCGGCTGCCCGGCGATGGCCGAGATGCGCGCGGACGTCTCGGCGCGGCTGCGGACGGCCGGCTTCGACCGCGTCGAGATCCGCACCGTCCTCGACCCGCCGTGGACCACCGACTGGATCACGGCACAAGGCCGCCGCAGGCTCGCCGAGCACGGCATCGCACCGCCCGGCCCCGCGCCCCGGCGCCCGTCCGGGCCCGTGCCGCTCGACCTCTCGCCCACCCGCCGTTCGGTGCCCTGCCCGCAGTGCGGCTCGGCGGACACCGAGGAGACCTCGCGCTTCGCCGCCACGTCCTGCAAGGCCCTGTGGCGCTGCCGCACCTGCCGCGAGCCGTTCGAGTACGTCAAGGAGATCTGATGGAAGACCTGCTGGCCCCGGCCGCCCGCGCACAGGCCGCGGCCCGGCGCACCCGCCGCCCGGCCTTCCACACGCTCCGGGTGGCCGCGGTGCGGCGGCTGTGCGAGGACGCGGCCGCCGTCAGCTTCGAGGTGCCCTGCGAACTGGCCGAGGAGTTCGCCTTCGCGCCCGGGCAGTCGCTCACGCTGCGGCGCGAGATCGACGGGCGCGACGAGCGGCGCTCGTACTCGATCTGCTCCCCGGCCGGCGCCGAGCCCCGCATCGGAGTGAGGGTGGTTCCCGGCGGCCTCTTCTCCTCCTGGCTGGTCCACGACGTGCGCCCCGGCGACAGCGTCGAAGTGATGGCCCCCACCGGCGCGTTCACACCCGACCCGAGCACGCCCGGCCACCACGTCCTCATCGCGGCCGGCAGCGGCATCACCCCGATGGTGTCCATCGCCGAGTCCGTCCTCGCCGCCGACTCCCGCTCCCGCGTCACTCTCTTCTACGGCAACCGGCGCACCGACACGGTGATGTTCGCCGACGAACTCGCCGACCTGAAGGACGAGTACCCCACCCGGTTCCAGCTGGCGCACGTCCTGTCCCGCGAACCGCGCGAGGCCGAGCTGCTCACCGGCCGTCTCGACAGCGACCGCCTGGCCGCACTCATCGACGGCCTGGTCGACGTGGACAGCGCCGACCACTGGTGGCTGTGCGGCCCGCACGGCATGGTCCGCGACGCGCAGACACTCCTGGCCGGGCTCGGCGTGCCCCGCGACCGGGTGCACCAGGAGCTGTTCTACGCCGACGACGAGCCCGTGCAGCCCGTACGCCACAAGGACGCGTCCGTGGACGGCCCCGTCAGCCAGGTCACCCTCACCCTCGACGGCCGCTCCACCACCTCCGCGCTCTCCCGGGCCACCACGATCCTCGACTCCGCCACCCGCCTCCGCCCGGACATGCCCTTCGCCTGCAAGGGCGGCGTCTGCGGCACCTGCCGCGCCCTGGTCACCGAGGGCGAGGCCGACATGCGCCGCAACTACGCCCTCGAACCCGCCGAGGTCGACGCGGGTTACGTCCTGACCTGCCAGACCTTCCCCGTCTCGGAGACACTGACGGTCGACTTCGACAGCTGAGAGAGACAAGGACGGCCGCCCGTGACGCTCACCGATCCCGGCCGCATCCGTCTGTTCGTCACCAGCCACGGCCCGGCCGACGCGCCTGTCCTGCTGCTGGTGCACGGCTGGGGCGGTGACGGGCGCGAGTGGGCGCCGCACGCCGAGGCACTGGCCGAGCGGTTCCGGGTCGTCGTACCGGATCTGCGCGGGCACGGCCGCTCCGAGGTGCCGGCGGACGGCCATACGCCGCTGGAGATGGCCGGGGACCTGGCCGCGCTCCTCGCCGCGCTCGGCACCGGGCCCGCGGTCGTCGTCGGACACTCGATGGGTGGCCAGGTGGTGAATCTGCTCGCCGTCCATCACCCGGAGCTGGTCCGGTCGGTCGTCGCACTGGACCCCGCGCACGGCGCGCACGGCACCGAGGCCGACGGGATCCCCGCCCGGCTCGCCGAGTACCGCGAACACGGCGCTCGCGCGGCGGCCGACTTCGTGGACGGGGCCTTCTCGCCCGGCGCCCCGCCCGGCCTGCGGACCGCCCACGTCCGCACCATGCTCGGCACCCCGGACCACGTCGTCGCCCAGGCGTACGCGGGCATGTACACCGACCCCGGCGCGGTGGGCGTCCGCCCGCACAGCGAGGCGTACCTGCGCCGCCGCCCGCAGCCCGCGCTCACGGTGTGGACCTCGCCCGAGGCCGCCGGATGGGAGCGCGGCACCCTGCACGCGCCCGGCTCGCGCGTGGACCACTGGCCCGGCACCGGCCACTACCTGCACGAGGAGCACCCTCGGCGCACCATCCGACTCATCGACGACTGGGCAGCGGACCGACCGGGCCGAGGGAACGGCTAGTCGGACAGAAGCCGTTCCTGGTGGCGCGGCGGAGTCCCCTCGTGCCAGGGGACGACCTCGCCGAATCGGACGAGTTCGCCGTACGTCGAGGGGTCGACGCGCTCGGACAGCAGCAGGTCGAGCACGGGGACCGCGGCCCGCGCCGGGGTCTGCGCATGGCTGAAGTCGGCGAACCAGGGCCGCGAGAGCGGGGTGTCCACGAGCCCGGGGCACACCGCCGCGATCAGCGTGTCGTGGGCCAGGTCGGTGGCCCGGCGCTCGGCCGCGACCGCCCGTACGGCGGCCACCTGGGCGACCTTGGACGGGACGTTGATCCATTGCGGCCAGCCCAACTCCTCGGACGTGCCCGCCTCCACGGCGGCGCGCCAGGACTCGACGACCTTCTCCACCTCGTCGAGCGAGGCGCCGTCGAACAGGGGCCGCAGTGGAGGTTCGAGATGGCCGAGGGTGCCCAGCGAACTGGCCACGACGAGCAGCCGCCCACCGGGACGCAGCACCGGGCCGAACGAGCGGAGCACCGCGTGCGCGCCGCCGTTGGCGACGCCGATGAACGCGTCGGCCTGCTCGGCCTGCGGCCGGTCGGGCGTCAGCATGGCGCTCGCATTGGACACCACGATGTCCACTCCGCCGTAACGTGCCCGGAGTTCGTCGGCCGTCCGGGCCACCGCGTCGGCGTCGGAGACGTCGAGCACCCGGCCCTCGACGCGGCTTCGGGTGGTGGGAGCCGCGGCGACACGTGCCGCGGCGTCCGCGACACGCCGGGCGTCGCGGCCCGTGAGCAGGACCAGGTCGTCCGGCCCCATCCGGGCCGCCAGCCCCTCGACCAGAGCGAAGCCCAGACCCTGGTTGGCGCCGGTGACAAGAGCGATGCGTGCAACAGTCATGACCACCACGGTAGGAACCACTTGACCATGCGTCCAACGAAAGTTGCTCACCTCTGGTATGCGTAAAACTCATGGACTTCACCGATGTCTCGCTCGTCGCGCTCCGCGTCTTCCGTGAGGTGGCCGAACGGGGCACGCTCACGTCGGCCGCTGCGGCACTCGGGTACACCCAGTCCGCGGTGTCCCGGCAGATCGCCTCGCTGGAACGGGCAGCCCGGGCACCGCTGTTGGAGCGACGCCGTGACGGAGTGCGGCTGACCGACGCGGGACACATCGTGCTGCGCCGCGCGGTGACCGTGCTCGACCAGATCGACGCCACAGCCCGCGAACTGGCCGGGCTGCCCGCCGCAGCGGGGACCGTGCGGCTCGGCTGGTTCGCCAGCGCGGGCGCCGTCCTGCTGCCGCGGGCCGTCGCCGCGCTGCGCCGCAGCCACCCCGCCATCACCGTCACCACCCGGGAGGGCAGCACACCGGCCCTGATCCGTGCGCTGCGAGCCGGCACGCTGGACCTCGCGCTGCTGGCGTCGATGCCGCCCTTCCGCCCGCTCGACACACAGACGCCGCCACTGACCGTGCAGACCCTCGCCGAACGCACCCTGTGCCTGGCCGTGCCCGCCGGCCATCCCCTCGCCGCGCACGACGTCGTCGACGTCGCCGAACTCCGCGGCCAACGCTGGATCGCCGGCGCCTCCTCCGGCGACGAGCGGCTGATGGGCGTCTGGCCCGGCCTCGACGAGCGGCCCGTGATCGCCCACACGGCCCGCGACTGGCTGGCCAAGCTCAACCTCGTCGCGGCCGGCTGCGGCCTGACCACGGTCCCGGCCTCCCTTGTGTCCGCCGCCCCGTCCGGCGTACGCATCCTGACCGTCCGCGGCGGCCCCAGGGAGCTCCGCCGCCTCGTCCTGGCCCGCCTCCCGCGCCCCCTCCCGGAACCGGCCGCCCGGCTGGCCGACGCGCTGCGCACCGCGGCGGCGGAGATGCACACGCCGGACTAGACAGCAGCAGGCCCGCTTTCTCGTGGGCAAGCCCTCTGCGCAGGTGCGGTAGGGTTCACCTGCACGATCACGCGGGAAACCGCGGGTGAACGCACCGGGACGTGGCGCAGCTTGGTAGCGCACTTGACTGGGGGTCAAGGGGTCGCAGGTTCAAATCCTGTCGTCCCGACTTTACGAAGTCGCGGGTCAGGGGCCGTTTCAGAGGGGATCTGAAACGGCCCCTTGATCATTCTTGGGGACCACTTGGGGACCAAGGCGGTTGACGGGGGCTGTGGGGCACCTTGACCCGGTCAAGGTGCGCCACGGGGTGGTCACTAAGGCGCAGAGGGGGCGGTTCGTGAAGTCGCCCATGTGTTTCCGATGACTCATCATGTGGAGTGCGTTGCCATCCTTGATCCGGTCGCGAAGGGCTCTTGACCTGGGGTTTTGTCGGTGCGCGTTATGTGGGGTGTGGGGCGTTACGGGCGATATCTTGACGCTGAAATGACGCTCGTTCTGATGGGGTGTCAGGTGCATTATTGGGCTGGTCAGGCCACCCAACATGGGCGGCGGGTGACAAGGGGTCAGTCCACCGTGGGCTTCTCGGCCCGGAGTGTGGGAGGCGGCCGTAGCGGGACGCTGCTGTACTGAAGAGGCAGTATTTCCCCGCCCAGGGGGGCGGCATGTGTCCCTCGCCTCCTCCCGATCGGGACGCGTGGCGCCGCCGATCGAGTCAGTCGCGCCCGTCGCGTTCCAGACGCTTCAAGCATCCCTGGATCACCGCGGTCCTGGTCGTGCTCGGCCTTCTTGTGGCCTTCGGTGGTCTTGGGGCACTCCTGGAGCAGCAGGACCGCAAATCCAACACCTCCGAGAAGACGGCGCCAACCGACGTCCCGACGAGGGGCCTCCCACCAGCTCGCCGCCGCGGACGCCGACGCCCTCCGCGCTGCGCGACGTCCCCTCGCAGCTGGGCGCGAGCCCTCCGACCACGAAGGCACCGGCGGATACGACACCACCGGGCGTGGTGGTGCTACGCGTCATCGACGGCGACACCATCGAAGTGCGAAGCGACGGCGGTATCGTGCCGAAGGACGCCGTGGCCCGCGTCCGGCTCCTGGAGATCGACACACCGGAGCGGGGCGCCTGCTTCGCCGACGCCCGCCACGGTTCGGGCCACCGCGCTGCTTCCGCCGGGCAGCAGTGCGCGGATCCAGCGCGATGCCCAGTTGACCGACCGCTATGACCGCTACGTGCTGTACGTCTGGAACGAGCAGGGCACCTTCGTCAACGAATCCCTCGTCCGCAGCGGCCATGCCGAAGCCGTCCTGTTCCCGCCCAGTGACAAGTACTGGCCGGTGATCTCCCAAGCCGAGGACGCCGCCCGCCAAGCCGTCGCCGGCCTGTGGGCGGCCTGTCCGGAGACGACCGAGCTCTCGGTACCGGACACGTCCGCACGTCCCGATCTGCCCGATGGGCCTCCCGCCGGCGTTCCCGACGTGGACTGCTCGGACCTTCCCGGCCCTGTGTGGGTCGGCCCCGAGGACCCACATCGACTCGACCAAGACGGTGACGGCATCGGTTGTAACAGCAACTGAACAAGAGTCGGCCGCTGCGTCCACCGAGCGTGATGTGGATGGTGTCCTCGGCGGGACACCATCGTTCGCCGGACGGCGCGCACTGCGTCCGTTCTCTTCCTGCTCTTCCTGGCGGTCGACGTCCGTCTCCTCGTAATCGCCCTTGGCGGTTAGAGGCTCGACGATCGACTCAACGCCCCGTGACGGCGTCGATCGCGGGGGAGCGGGCGCAGGCACTCCGGTCACCGGGGAGTGCGTACTTCCGTGCCGACTGAACCTGCCGTCCGCGCGCAGCGCGGTCACCTTGATCTCCTCATGCCTGGCGAGACGGCTTCAGGCTCGTCGGCCTGGCGATGGCTCCCGTAGGCGCTTCGCGGTGCCGTCGCTCCCCGGCGCGACGCCGTGAGACTGGGGCCCTTCTGATGGATCTCCGCAGCGTCGCGATGCCCGGCATGCCCTCTCGCCGCACCAATACACCGCTCCTTCTCCCGCAGAGATCCACTAGAACGACCCTAATTACGTGTCAACTTCTCGATCTTCCGCTGTACGTCGACGATCGCGACTCGCGCGGCTTCGAGCCTGATGCCCTGTGCACGGGCGAGAGCGAGGTAGTCGTCCAGCAGGCTCTGGTCCGCGGCGAGCTTGTCGGCGTGGTTCTGCGGCAGCACCTTCGCCCGGTAGCCCTCCAGCTCCGCGACGACCACGCCGAACGGCAGCTCCGGGGAGCGCTGTTCGGCCATCCTGAGCCTGCTGACCACGTCGACCAGCTCGCGTAGCTCGGCCGTGACGCCCTCGGCGGCCGTCGTGAGCGACAGCCGGTTCAGCACGAGGAGCGCATTGCTCGCCGTGTCGTAGTCGGGCTGGTGCCACTGAACGGTCTGGTCGCGGCGGCGGTGGTTGACGACGAGCCAGCTGCTGACGACCAGGGCGACGAGGGCTATCACCGTCCCCCAGGTCCAGGAGGAAGAGAAGTCGCCGGCGCCGGAAGCTGAGCTGGAAGAAGAAAGGGGCAGCATGGTGTTGTCCTTCCTGAGGATGGATGCTCACCAGGTCGCCTCTTCCGCGGGGTTGGTGAGCGTCGGTGTTCTCCACACAGGTGCACGGTGTGCTCCGTCGCGGCCTCGGGCTCTCGCACAGTCCGGGGCCGCGGTGTTCTATGGGGTGCGGCGACCGCGCATCATCGGCGGATACAGCAGGTCTGCCGGGCCCCGGCGGAACAGAGCAGGCGGTTTCCCAGGCCCTGTCCTGCGCACCTTGTCGGTCCTGACCACGAATCCCGTGGTCTCCTCCACGACCTTGCGGTGGAAGTTCCCCGGGTTGAGCTCGTAACCCCACACGGCCTCGTAGACCTTGCGCAGGTCGGTAATGGTGAAGAGGTCGTCGCAGAAGGCGGTTGCGATGGTGGTGTGTTCCAGCCGGGTACGGGTGTGTTCGAGCCCGTGGCGGAGGATCTCGCCGTGGTCGAAGGCGAGGCTGCTGTTGGGGCCCCACAGTGATTCCTCGACCTCGACCCAGTCTGCCGCGCGGGCGTCGCTCCCGGCGGTCACCTCTGGCGGATCCGCAATGACCGCAAGAAAGGCGGTCGAGATGATCCGGCCCCGGGGGTCACGCTCCGGGCGCGAGTACGTGTGCAGTTGTTCGAGCCGGATCCCGGAGCCGTTCAGCCCGGTCTCCTCCCGGAGTTCCCGCTTCGCAGTGTCCTCCAGGGACTCTCCCGGCCGGACGAACCCGCCGGGCAGGGCGAGCATCCCGCGATACGGCTTCTTGTCGCGCCGCACGAGCAGGATCCGCAGTTGTTCCGAGCGGATCGTGAAGATCACGATGTCGGCCGTCGGCTGCGCCGCGACCCGTGGCCGCCTGACTGGAGCAGGTCCCGGATCGTTCCCGGCAATGATCTCCACCAAGCGGCGCGCGTCGACGACGGTTCCCTCCGGGACGGCGATGGGCAGGTCCTTCGGCGGCTCCGCGTAGTAGACGGCCATGCCGCGGTCGTGGACACGCCCCAGTTCGTATGCGGTGGTGCGGCCGATGTAGCCGCCGGGATTCACGACGTACACGAGGTCCGAGGTGAAGATCTTCTCCAGGGTCGCCGCTTGGAGGTCGTGGTCCGAGGACTCCGGGGGGTCGGACTCGAAACGCACGAACTCCCGCCCGCGGTCGACGATCCGGCAGATCGGCGGGCTCTTCACGGTCAGTCCGGCGTCCGCGAAGATCCGGGCGGCCGCCAGGACTTCGGGGTAGTGCTGACGGAAGCTCCCGATGAGAGCGACGGAGCCCTTGGTGGAGATACGCATAACGGGACTGTGCCAGTCGAACGCCGCCGATCCGAACTCCCGTTAGCGCCTCCCTGACAAGAACCCGCGTGTTGTCCGAGGTGAGAGCAGGTTTCCCGACTACGTGTCAGAACGAAAAGAACCAGGGACCGTTGCTGGCCCGGCTCGAAGTGGCACTAGGCCGACGTCTCACACAGGGCCGTTACGAACTGGGCCTCCGCCTGACACAATTGGCAGGTTCTAGAGGTGATTTAGCGGCCTTCGGTTGGGAGAGGATCCATCGCAGCCACGCGCGCCGCCGCTCCCGCAAGACCTTCCAGTGCGTGGTGGACCTGACGGCGTTCTGCGTGCTTCCGCTGGCGGACCGGGTGGCGGCTGCTCGTCGCTCTGTCGCTGCTGGAGGCGCTGGCGGTGGCCGGCCTGTTGTACGCCGGGCCGGCGCGCGGTGCGGCCTGAACCTCTACCGTTGACCTGCGGCTCCGAGCGGGCCGGTTGTGTCGAGCGGGGGGAAGGGGCAGATGGACGAGTCGTTGCCGACGTCCTTGCTGGCGGCGTTGGCCGAAGGCGCCGCAGGGGAGGCCGGCCACCGACTGGTGGAGGAACTGGCGCGGGCGCTGGCACAGGACCCGCGTGCCTCCGCACAAATGCTTGCCGAGGAGGCTGCCCAGCCCGCCCGGCAGGAAGCGGTGCGGTCCTGGGTCGACCGGATGGTAGCCCTGTTCGTCGCCGATCCGCAGATCGCGCAAGCCGTTGCGGAGGCTATGCAGCGGCATACCCCGGGCAGCGCGGAAACCTGGTATCTAGGGGACCACATCGACTTCCGAGGCGGAGTCTTCCTGGGCGATGTGGTCGGCACGCAGGTCGTGATCCAGCAGAACGGGCCCGCGGAGCCGGACCCATGGATGAAACCCGACGACTACCTCCGCCAGGTGAACCAGGGCTCGGTCTACACGCACCACTGGCAACTCGTCGGGCGTACTCAGACCATGGACAGCCTCGTACCGTTCGCCACGAACGAGCAAGGAGGCGTCGCGCTCCTCATCGGCAGAGGCGGAGTCGGGAAGACAAAAATCGTGACGGCTCTGTGCGAAGCGCTGCGCGAGGCAGAGCCCGCCGTCGAAGTACGGGTGCTCGGCCCCGGCTCCGCCATCGGCCCGGGCTCGTTCAGGGACCTGCCGAGCACAGGCAGTCTTCTGGTGATCGTCGATGACGCACACGACAACACCCTCCCCCTGGAAAAGATCGTCTCCGGCATCCGAAGCGCCAACGGCTCCGCCAACGTGCTGCTCTCCCTACGGCCCTACGGCGTGGCCCACGCTCGCCGCGCACTGGCCCAGGCCGGCCTGCACGCGAGCGAGGCCACCACGGTCGAGATCGGGGACTTGGAGTTCGACGACGCCCTTTCCCTGGCCAGCGAGATTCTGGACGAAGCGGTACGGCTCCACGCACCGAGGCTCGCCACCGCAGCACGGGATTGCCCACTGCTGATCGTCACCGGCGCGGCGCTGATCAACAGCGGAGCTCTGGATCCCCGGAGATTCGAGGGCGCCGAGCAACTCCACCTGGAACTCACGGACCGGCTCGCCGAGGCGCTGACCACCGATCCTGCATCCGTCCAGGTACCCCAGGACCTCCTTTCCGCCCTCGCCGCCTTCCAGCCTGTGCGGCTGGCGGAACCGGAAGTCCGCACGTCGCTGGAAGCCCTGACCGGCTTGCCGTTCGACGTCTGCGCCCAGCACTTGGCGACCCTGGAGGGCGCCGGGGTGGTCCTGAGCCACGGCACTACCGTGCGTCTGGTGCCGGACCTGCTGGGTGACGCCCTGCTCGTCAAGGCAGCGCGTCACAGCGGCACAGGTCTGCCCACGGGCTACCTCGCCAGAGCCATGGAAGCCAGCCAGGGCAGCGCGCTGGCCAACCTGGTGGTGAACACCGGCCGCGTGGAGTGGCAACAGCAACAAGGCACCAGCACCGGCGGGCTGATCGAGCCCCTGTGGGAGCAGATCACGGCAGCGTTCCACGCCGCGGACGCACGGGAACGGGTGAGCCTGCTGGAGGTCGTGGCGAAGGTAGCGTTCTTCCAACCACGGCGGGCTATCGACCTGGCCACATGGGCGGTGGACAACCCCTGCGACCCGGTCACCGCGGAAGTCGGGTTCGGATTGGCCCACACCTGGACCGACACGGACGTGCGCTATGCCCTGGCCCCTGTCCTCCAGGCCGCCGCTCGTTCCCTGGAGTTCCTGCCGCAGGCGGCCGCTCTTCTCTGGCGCCTGGGCCGTGACGACTCGCGCCCCCTGCCTCAACACCCCTCACATCCCTTGCGGATTCTGGCGGAACTGGCCGACTACACCCGCTGGGGCCCCACCGAGTACCAGCAGATCCTCGTCAGCCAGGTCGAGCGCTGGCTGGCCCGCGCACCCGCCACTCCGTTCGTCCACCAACCACTGAGCGTGCTCTCCCCTGTGCTGACCGCAGAAGGCCATGACGAGCTGTGGACACCCACGACCTGGACCCTGACCTTCCACCCCTACGTGCTGACCCCCACCAGGGAGGTCCTGGACATGCGCGGCGCGGCGCTGGATCTAGCGTTCGAGGAGCTGGGACACCCGCAGCTCGAACGCGCCTCGGCGGCCCGTTCGCTGATCGGCAATGCAATCAGTCTGCCGCTTGGCGCTTTCGGGCTGACGGTGACGGACGCCATTTGCCAGCCGTGGATCCCCCACCTCGCGAGCACCGTCGACCGGCTGCACCGGGACATCGTTGAGCACGCCCTGCCGCCGGCAATCCTGGTCGCCGTGCGCACTGAGCTGCGCTGGCTCGCACAGCACGGCCCTGACGGCCTCCGTCGCCCCGCCGAAGACCTGCTGAGCGCAATCCCCACCTCACCGGACAACGAACTCGCCCGGGCGCTGCACGGCGGACCGGCCGACCCGGCCGTCTACTCCGCCGTCTCGGATTCGCGTGCGGCGCAAGACGCACTGTTCAGCAACGTGATGGGCGCGCTCGCCGACTGGACAGACGACACGATCGCCGCGCGGGTCGATGTCTTGCTCAGCGAGAACGACAGGGTCTTCAGCACCGACAGCGGACGCGCCCGGTCCTTCATCTGGACGCTGGTCACCCACCGTCCGTCCGTCGGCGAAGCCATCTGCGGCCAGGCCATAGCCGCGCCCGAGTGTTCGCTGGCACCGCTGGTGTCGGTCACTCTCGCGGCGATGGGGCACGTCGCCGGCGACCGCGCGGTCTACTGGGGCCGGAGGCTCATGGGCTCGGAGAACACCGAACTCACCCGGGAAGTGGCGCATGCGTTTGGTCACCAGCGCGGTCGCGGCGATCTGCTGGACGGCGAGGCGGACCTGCTGCGCGAACTCGCCATCCACGGGGACACCATCGTGCGCAGGGCCACTCTCGGCGCCGTGCACGTCATCGCCGCGCAGCACAAGGACCTGGCCGTCGAACTGCTCACCGCATCGCCCGCCATGGAGACAGCGGACCTTGAGGCGTTCGCCATGGCTGTGGCCGGCGCCCCATACAGTCCGCTGTCCTGGTCGGATCTCTCCAATGACCAGCAGGAGGAATTCCTCACTGCCTTGACCACAGCACCGTCCATCGACGGCTACGAGATCGGCCGGTTCCTCGCAGAACTTGCCCGCACGGAACCCCTTGCCGTCGTCGAACTGCTCGAAGCCAGGGCGGAGTCCTCACTACGCCAAGCGACAGGCACGCACTCCGCCCTGCCCTTCCGCTGGCATGTGACACCGCTATTCCACGATCACGACGAATTCCCAGACCTGCTGCGCCAGATCCGTGACTGGATCGCCGCCGACCCGGAATCCGCCCGCAGGCACTATCTGGGAGCCCACCTCTTCGAGCTTGTCGCCGGGCCCTACGACGCCCGGGTCACCGCCGTGATTGACGAATATCTCGACGACAGCGACCCCGCGAAGATCAGGGTCGCCGCGGCGATGCTGTCCAAAGCCCCCCGGACACTCGTCTGGGACGTCGGGTTCGTACGCCGCTGCCTGCGAGCCGCGGACCGCCACGGAGACGCCAGCCTGAAAAGCATGAGGGGCGCCCTCTACGACGCCTGCATGAGCGGGATGCGTTGGGGGACGCCTGGCGAGCCCCACCCCGAGGATATAGAGCAGCAGGCGAAGGCCACTGAGCTGGCCGACGGATGCGCCCGGGGTAACGTCGAGGAACAGTTCTACAGAGATCTCGCGCACGCCGCCCTGGACCGTATGCGGGATGAAACAGACGAACTCCCTCCGGACGGCCGAGACTGGTGAGGTTTGGATGCGATGCCAGTGCTGGTCACGCCGGATGCGTCGTACTGGGCTCACTTGGCTTGCCCAGAGTAGTCGCGTGACGGCTGAGGCGCTTCGGGAGATCCCAAAGCGGCCAGTCTTTGCCATTGTCAACGATCCGGCCCGCGCTGCAGACGGGGTGTCGGCATCGGGGATCACCTCGATTTCGCCGAGGTGTCCAGTACCCCAGGCCGGGGGCCGACCCTCCAGGCCATCGCACACGTAGTCGGAGGACTTCCTCAACCTTTGCTGGCCGCGCGTGTGCGCAGACGCCCTGCGACGTGTGTGGAAACAGAGCGAACATGCTCGTGATGTCCCAGAAGTCATTCGCAGTATCACCCTATTGGGTACCGGAGTTCAGCGGGCCGGTGTGATCAGCATGTGGACTTTAACGGTTGGGGCGGGGTTCCGGTGGGGGCCATTTCCCTCCGTCAAGCCCTGCGCCTAATGGCGACTGTCTGGGAAGATGCGGCGGGGGACAGCGCGCGTGCGGCCGATACCCCTCATGAATGATCGAGGCTAACCGCATGAAGACCATCAAGCGGGCCATGTACGGCCGAGCCTCGTTCCGCCTCCTCCGCACCCGGATCCTGATCCGATAATGATCTGCGAATTCACGGAATCGGGGCTGAACCAATATCGCCGTCTTTCTTGGGGGCTGACGAAGTATCTGTTCAGATCAGCGGGACGATGGTGTGGCCGGGGAGAACCCGGACACGGGCTCGGCGGCTGGCCTCGTAGGCCCAGTTAAACGCCTCAGGGAAGTGCGCACGGCTTGCATTACTCTCAGGAATTAGCCGCAATAGTTGGGCGACGGATTCCTGATCGCGTGCCAAGTTGGCGGCCGCTCTGAGGAGTGTTCCATAGTAGGCGCGGTGGCTGCGTTCTGGAGGCGTGTCCAGGAAGTACTGGAGCACAGTGTGAATACGAGAGAGAGGGATCTGGTCCGGAAGGTCGTATCTGGATAGTGTATCCCCGCTTCCGAGTCGGTCGAGGTGGATATCTACCTCCGCCTCAGGGTCAAGCGCGCGCAACCAGGTAAAGGCGTCATGCGTCATTTCCTCTGGTCCACGCGCAATGGTACAAAAATGCTCAATGAGGTCGCTGACTCCATAAGGGGATAGCACGGCCGCGAGGCGTTGGGCGATCCGGCCTCGTTCTGCGTAACCTCCTTGATCACGTGCATACCAAAGGTCTGGTGGTAGAAGTCCGCTCAGGATTCCTGTGCGGATAACGTTGAGGCCGATCGGCGCCCCCCATGCGGCTAGGGTGGCGGCCGCCGCGACTGACACTCGAATGTCTGGATGCTCGATGAGTGTCATCAGTTCGTCGACCGTACCGGGACTTGGGCTGAGGCATTCCAGCGCCAGCCACCGGACCTGCCAAGGCGTGCCATCGTCGTGGGCAAGCTCGACCAGCGCGTCACGGTAAGCCCGGCTGTACCCTTTGGCGAGATGTCCTTGCAAGGCAGTCATCATGGGCGCTGTCAAACGCCCCGGCATCCCCCCAAACCGCAGCAGTTCGAGCAGCGTCCCGGTACCAGCGTCCCCAGCGACGCTTAGGTACACAGAAGCCAATGTTGTGCGCTCGTGTGTCCAACGGTTGTCACGTGTGACGAGTTGCAGAAGTCGCTCTGCGACGAGGGGATCCCTCACTTCAGAGAGGGCGTCACGTGCTGCCAGCGCGATGGTCCCGAAATCGGCGGACTCGCCCCAGACTTCCAGTACATTCAAGAAGACGTCGGCGGGCACGCCTGCCTGGCCCAATGCTCTGATGATGGGGGCCGCCATCCCAGCAAGCTGATAGGGACTCTCGATCCCTTCGTTCAGGGAAGACAGTAATTCATCCAGTTCTTCGCGCAGTTTGGGAACTGCTGCCTCCACGTGCAGAATGCCAACGGCCTGGATCAAAGCGTTGCGCAGGAGATAAGAGTTTTCGTAATTACTCACCCGGCGCTGAAGGGCAAGTAGCCCCAGTAATCTCTCCCCCACGTTTCGGCCGCCGTGCGTGGACAGCGAATCGATTAACGCTACCCTCGCCTCCATGTCCTGGCGCTCGTCGCGAATGAAGGCAATGACCTCGTTCAACTGCTGATCCGAACCTAGCACCCCGACGATGGCCTCTGCTGACCGCTGCTTCTCTTCTCTCCACGGCGATGTTTCTAGCAACTTCCACACCGTGCACATGATCTGCTGCCGAAGCCCGACATCCGCGACGCGAGGACTCCCAGCCAGGCACCGCGCTGCAAGTAGCAAATCCGTGTGGAATAGGTCGTCGTACTGGAGACGTAGAGGCTCCACAGCGATCCCTTGAGTTCGGGAGCGCCCAGGCTCCAGTTGGAGCAGCCCTGAAAGCAGCGGCGTCGCGTCAGGGAGCAAGCCTGCCAGCAGCAGGATTACTTCCTCCCACCAAGGGTCGTATCGCGCTTCCACCGCTTGCCGGACACCGGCCTCTCCGCGTTCCAGGAGGGCGGCGGCAGCGAAGTGCTCCTGCAGCGTCAGGTGCAAGAAGCCGTACCAGCCGTGTGCCTGCGGCTTGAGTAGGCCGTACTGGGCGACAATCTCCTCCAGGATTGCCAGACTGTCCGTGCTGGACAGATCGATAGTCGGTAGGAACCGGGCGATGCTATCCAGCAAGTCATCTTCTGGGATATAACGCAAACCTCGTTGGTGGTACTGCCAGGCGATCTCCTTGAGAAGGTCACGCTTGCGATCCGTCGTGAATCGGCTGTAGCGGGTGATCTTCCGATGCGCATCCCACTCGCGCAGAAGCACCTCGACACAGCGCTGATACAGGGCGGCGCGACGCTCGGGAAGTTCTAGGTCGCGCTCGTAGACGATGGCAATCAGACTGAGAAGCAGCGGATTCGCGGCAAGCGTCCGGAGGCGCGCGTTTCCAGACAAAGCTCGGACGAGACCGCCGCGGCGTCGGTTCTGCTCACCGAACCAGTTGGCAATGAACTTCTCGATCTGCGGCCACTCGAAATCCAGAGCCTCCAAAACTTGAAACTGGGGCAACCCGCCGCGCCAGCCGTGCCTCCGGCAGGTCACGGCGATCAGAGCTTGAGGGAAGCGTGTAGCCAGCCGAGCAAGCTCTTCCGCCACACGGTTGTACGCATCCGTCGCATCCTGTGCGCTCTCGCCGCCCAAAACCTCATCCAGCCCATCGAGCAGGAGGGCAGCCCTGCCGTCTGCCAGTTTTTCCTCAACATACTCTCGGGGGTTCTCGAAGCCGTACTGGTCGGTCCAGTGCTCGACAAGGTAATCGAGCAACGAGTCGTGAGAGCTCTCGACGAACCGGAACAACTCAATGTAGGCCGGGAGTTCAGGCAGCGCTTCACTACCCGTATGCCTGGCCATCCGTAAGGCGAGGTGTCGAAGCATTGTAGTCTTCCCGGCCCCCGGGTCACCCACCACAACGATGCGCTGATATCGCTGGAGCGCGCCAACTGGCTCGTAGGTGTAGTTGGCGGCCTCTGCGTCGGCGTGAGGAGAATCGCCAAGCGAAGCGTCGTTTTGCAGGACGCGTTCGACGAGTTCATCGTCATGGACATACCGGAGTGGCTGCTGCTCCTGGACACGCACATGAACGTAGAGGTGGTCAAGGCGTAGTGGACGAGGCATGTCGAGAATGCGCAGCGTCGAGAGCTCGTGCACCAGGCGCACGCAGTAAGCTGCTGCTCTTGCCTCCAAGCTGCCACGCTGGGCCTCAAGCTCCTCGGCAGCCTGTTCCCGCTCTACTTCTCTTACTTGATCCGCCCGCCTGCGCTCCCTCTCGGATAGCAGGCGTTCGTGCGCCCACTCCTGTTCCTTGAGCCGAAGGTCGGCGGCGAGCTGGAGTTGGATCTTCTCTCGCTCGAGATGCTGGGTGCGCCGAATCTGCA
This sequence comes from Streptomyces sp. SAS_270, assembly GCF_052543295.1. Classification (NCBI taxonomy): domain Bacteria; kingdom Bacillati; phylum Actinomycetota; class Actinomycetes; order Kitasatosporales; family Streptomycetaceae; genus Streptomyces; species Streptomyces sp. SAS_270. The sequence continues at coordinate 1,879 of NZ_JBMNDS010000090.1, read as the reverse complement.
AGAGCGCTACTGCCGCTGCGATCGCAGCAACCAGCAGCCCGCTGACGGCCGTGATGATCGACGCCCCGTCCAGCGCGAGGTTGAGTCCGACGACATCCCCGGCGTGTAGCGACACGAGCCCGCCCCCCCTGCCCCGCTCAAGTCCTGCGTCACCGATTCTGGCAGTCGGCACATGCCGCCGGAGCCGATTCTGATTGGGTGCGGCTCTGCTGCAGTGAGCTGGTGATGCCATGCGCCATTGCCGTTCGTGGCCGGACGGCGGATTGTCATGTCCCAGGACGTGGTCTTGGGGGCGGCGATGGTGTCGTGGCTGGAGGAACTCGATCGGCGGGAGGCTGCCGCGCGGGAGGAGATCGCCGAACTGCGGAACTAGATCGAGGAGTTGACCACGCGTCTCGCTGAGCGGGAGGACGTGTTGTCCCGTCTGCAGATCACGCGGGAGACGATGACTGAGATCCTGTCAGGCGACGAGACGGTCTCGGTTGCTGGGGCAGACACGAGCGAGGCGGAGATGGAAGAGCATCGGCTGCCGGCGGGATCGCCGGTCGGGGTGCGACTGGTGCCGCACTGGACGCCCGAGCTGGCCGTGGGGGTGCTGCCGGGGTCGTACCGGGACATCGTGGAGGTTCTCCAGGACGCGGTGCATCCGATGCGGGCGCATCACCTGTGTGCCGCGCTGAGGTTGTCGACGGACAAGAGCAAGGTGGAAGGCTTCCGGTCGAAGCTGAAAACGGCTGGTCGAGCGGGACGGGTTGGTGGAGGAGGAACCGGGACTGTTCACGCCGTGCCGGGCTTTCGTGGCGGGCGGGGATGCGCCGGAGCAGGCCGGGTCTTCCGCCGTGCGCCGCCGCGCCGATGTGGGGTCGGGCCCTCGTCCCTAGCGTCGAAGGTGCCACCCATTCGTCTACGCGAACCGAATGACACCACGTGTGTGGGAGCAAACGGTGGGCGACCGGTTCCGTGGCGCACTCATGCAGCACCAGCGCGGGTACCGGAGGTCCTTCGTCGATGGCTAGCGCAGTGTCGCAGCCGACGAGTGTGCCCAAGAGCGAAGATGTCGCCCTTGGGGGCACGGTGCTTGTGCGGGGGCGTCCGCACCTGTCCGGCCGTGGACGCTGTCATGGCGCCGACACGTTTCACGAGCGTCTGGCGGCAGAACTATGACCACGAGTGGGGACCAGTTGGGGACCACACAGTCTGCGCGATGGTGCACGAGGGATCCCGCCCCGCACATCATGCGCCCTGATTAGATCTGTTATGTCTAGAAAATGCCCTCTACCCCTACTCCTGGGGGTCAAGGGGTCGCAGGTTCAAATCCTGTCGTCCCGACTTTACGAAGTAGCAGGTCAGGGGCCGTTTCAGAGGAGATCTGAAACGGCCCCTTGATCATTCTTGGGGACCACTTGGGGGCCGAGGCGGTTGACGTGGGCTATGGCGCACTTTGACCCGGTCAAGGTGCGCCACGAGTTGTTCACTAAGGCGCAGAGGGGGCGGTTCGTGGAGTCGTCCATGTGTTTCCGGTGACGCACCATGTGGAGTGCCTCGCCATCCTCGGACCGCTCACGTAGGGCTCATGACCTGCGGTTTTGCGTGGGTGCAGCATGTGCGGTGTGGGCGTTACGGGCGATATCTTGACTCTGAAGGGACGCCCATTTGACGCTTGTTCTGATGAGGTGTCAGGTGTGTTGGAATGCTGGTCAGGCTGCATGTAGTCGCGGCATCCTCACCGAGTCCGAACCCGGCCTGTTCGCCATGCACCGACCGTCAGCACCCTCGGCAACTAGGGGGTGTTTTGAAAGTCCCGCACAGCACCCACGGCGCCCGGCACGCACCCTCGCCGCACCGGCCGAAGCCCCAAGTACGTCCAGTACGAGGGCCT
>NZ_JBMNDS010000089.1:0-40305 GCF_052543295.1 Streptomyces sp. SAS_270 | reverse complement strand
CCCCCCCAGCGGCGTGAGCCGGCCGGGCGGGGCGCGGCCGGCTGAAGTCCTGGCGGGGTCGGCTCCCTGCTCCCCGTCCCGGGCCAGGCGTGTCGATCGCCCGCGCCGCCCCGGCCCCCCTTGGGGATCAGGCCCCAGTTGACCGGAGGCCACCTCCGCTTTACTCTCGAATCCATACGGAGGCAGCATCCGTTTCGATACGGCCCCGTACAGACCGGAGACCAGGAGGGCCCATGAGTGCCGACGGACAGCGGGTGCGCAAGCCCCGTGCCGACGTCCAGCGCAACCGCGCGGCCCTGCTGGAAACGGCGCAGCGTCACTTCCTGCGGTACGGAGTCGGCACCTCCTTGGAGGCGGTCGCCAAGGACGCGGGCGTCGGTCCCGGCACCTTGTACCGGCACTTCCCCACCCGGGAGGCTCTGCTGGCGGCCGTCTTGCAGACGCGCTCCGAGGAACTGGTGGCGCGCCAGGCGAACATCAGCCAACTCGGGGACGCCACCGAGGCATTGGAGCAGTGGCTGCGGGCGATGGAGGATTACTTCAGCGCCTTCAGCGGGCTGCCGGAGCCGCTCATGGCTGCGGCCAGGGCGCAGGAGCCGGACAATCCGCTGACCGTTCCCTGCGACATCCTCATCACAGCCACCGACACATACGTGCGGGCCGCGCAGCTCGCAGGACACGTGCGCGCGTCGGTCAAGGGCTACGACCTGTTCCTCGCGGCCGTCTCCGTCGCCTGGATCAGGGGCACCGGCGCCACGGACGCAGAGTCCGTGGACCGGCTCCGTGCGCTCATCGCGAGCGGCTACCGCGAGCGGGGCGACCGGGCGTAAGCCACCGGAGCCCTCTCCTGGGCTCCCCGGCGACAGCCTCCGACCGGCGCCCCCGCCACACGTTCATCACATCGTGCCGCCCCTGAGGGGTGGTACAACCCTCAGAAGGACAAATCATGAAAATCACCGTTATAGGCGCAGGCGCCATCGGCGGAAACCTCGCCCGCAAGCTCAGCACGGCCGGCCACGACGTCCAGGTGGCGGACGCCCGGGGCCCCGAGGGGGTACCGGCCGACGTGCTGGAGTCCGGAGCCCGCGCGGCCGACCTCGGCGATGCCGTCCAGGACAGGGACGTCATCATCCTGTCCATCCCCTTCGGACGGGCGGCGGAACTGGCCGACCTGTTCGCCGGTGTCCCCGACGAGACCGTGGTCATCGACACCTCCAACTACTACCCCCACCTGAGCGGGAACATCGAAGCGGTGGACGACGGCCAGGTCGAAAGCCTGTGGAACGCCGGGCAGTTGGGCCGTCCCGTGGTCAAGGCGTGGAACGCCGCCCTGGCCGGCACCCAGCAGACCAAGGGCTCCGTGGCCGGAACCCCCGGTCGCATCGCCATCCCGGTCGCGGCCGACTCCGACGAGGCGCGGCGCGTGGCCATGCGGCTGGTGGACGACACCGGCTTCGACGCCCACGACGCCGGCGTACTGGCCGACTCCTGGCGCCAGCAACCGGGCACGCCCGCCTACTGCACCGAGCTCACCCTCGACGAGCTGGCACCCGCCCTGGCCGCGGCCGACCGGGCCGAAGCCCCGCGCACGCGGGATCGCCTGATGGCGCACTTCACCACCCTCACCTCCACACCCTCCCTGTCGGAGATCGTCGAGATGAACCGCTCCGCCCACCACTGACGCCCCCGGCCCCATGGCGAGGGCCGCCGATCGCGCGCGATCGGCGGCCCTCGTTCTCGTCCGTGCCTTACTGCGCGAGTTGCGGGTACAGCGCCGCGAGGTCCCCGGCCAGGCCTGCCTTGACCTGCCGGGAGACGTCGTCGGCGAGAACCTCGTGGGCGCCGGTCTCGATGCCGTCGAGGGCAAGGGCGGCGACGTCGCGGGGGTCGGCCTTGGGGCCTTCGGCGCCCGCTGCCAGGTCGGTGTCGACGTAGCCCACGTGCAGACCGGTGACGGCTATGCCGCGCGGCTGCAGTTCCAGGCGCAGGGAGTTGCTCTGCGACCACAGTGCGGCCTTGGAGGCGCTGTAGGAGCCGCCGAGGGCCAGCCAGGACAGCACGGAGTGCACGTTGAGGATGTGGCCACCGCCGTTGCGCTCGATGATCGGCGCGAAGGCGCGGGTGAGCAGCAACGGGCCGTAGAAGTTCGTCTCGAACTCACGCCGCACGTCGTCGACCGGGGAGTCCAGGAAGGACGCGCCGACCGCGGCACCGGCGTTGTTGATCAGTACGGTGACGTCTTTCGCCTGTGCGGCGGCCGCGGCCACGGAAGCCGGGTCGGTGACCTCCAGGGCGACCGGCACTGCGTCCGGGTGCGTCACCGTGCGCGGGTCGCGGGCGGTGGCGTAGACCTTGCCGGCGCCGCGTGCGTACAGCTCCTCCACCAGGGCCTTGCCGATGCCGCGGCTGCCGCCGGTGACGAAGACGTGCGCGCCCTTGAGTGCGGTCATGACTATCTCCAAGCGATAGGGTCGGTAAACCGTTCGGTTTCACCACGGTAAACCGATCGGTTTCCACACGCAAGTCCGCCAGACGGCGAAGACCACGCCCACACCGAAGACCTTCATGGTCAGCACGTCGCCCGACCTCTCCCCCTGGCTACAAGCCGGGCTACTGCCTGTCCGTCCGCCCCGGCGGCGAAGACGTCCTGGACCCCGTACCGGGAGGACCGCAAGACCTGCATGGACACCGTGCCGTGCCCTCTTCAGGACAAGGAGGGGGTCCTCCTTTCGGGCCCTGCTCACCCCTCCGGGGACTCGTCCCGCCCACACGCACGGCGATCATGACGGCGGTGGTTCGCGTCCTCCTGCGCCAGTCGCCGCAGGAGCATGACGACCGGTTCGGAGAGCACCCCGAGGACCACCGCCCGCTCGGCGAGGGCGATGCGGTCCTCGATTCCTTCGAGCTGGGCGAAGTCCAGGTCGGCAGTGGCCGTGGCGAGCCGCGCATAGGGGAGGAGGTCCTCGGCTGTGTAGTCGGCGCCGAGGCGGCACAGCGCGGCGAGGCTTTCGGCGAGCGCCGGTCGGTGCGGTGACTCGCCGGAGATCTGCCAGCCCATGGTCTCGATGAGAGCCTCGACCCGCGCGGCGGTTCCGCCTGGCGCCTCCTCGTCGCCGGCGCCACCCGGTCCGTCGTCGTTCCGGCCGCCCTTTCCACTCTTGTCCGCGGAGGGCACGGGCAGGGCGTGGTGGACGACGCCCAGGGTCTCGAACGCGTCCAGCGGGCGGTCTACGGCTTCGAGTACTTCACGGGCCCGAGCGACGGACAGTCCGCCGAGTTGGATGAGGGAACGGATCAGACGCAGCCGCTGGACGTGCTCCTCGCCGTACTCGACCGCCGTGGGGTTCAGCGCGCGCCCCTCCGGGAGCAGCCCTTCCCGTCGGTAGTACTTGATGGTCGCCATCGGCACCCCGGACCGCTGACTGAGCTCTGAAATCCTCATGCGCTCCCTCACGCTCAACTGTCCCACCAGTATCGCGTTACCAGGGGTTGCCCACCGATCTCGATAGTGCCACTATCGGGTACTCGGTAGTAACACTATCGAGTGCCTCTTCGGTGTGCCCGCTTCCTCCGTGCGCGTGGACAACATGCTCCCGCGGAAGCCGCCTGCATCGCCGCGGCAGTACCCAGCCGTCGTTCTTCCCTGCCCCGGGCCCGGGCCAGTCAGTCCTGGGTCCGGTCGTCCCGTACGCCTCGACAACGGAGGACCACACCATGTCCCAGAGAATCGGCAAGACCCACTGGAAGCGTTTCGCCGTCGGTGCCGTGCCGACGGTGGCCGCCACGGCGGCTGTTGCCGTCTCCATGGCCCAGGGCGCGCTGGCCGCTTCGTTCAGCATCTCCGGTTCCGACTTCCAGGTCTCGGCCGGCAAGTTGAGCGGCACCGGATTCGGCAACTACGCCACGGTGGACGTCGCCAAGAACGGCAAGCACGTGCCCGTTTCGGTCTCGTCCATCAAGAACGCGACGGTCACCGACATGTGTCAGTCCGTCCCGGTGGACATTCCCGTGCTCGGGACCTACACGATGACGCTCAAGGCCGGCGGGTCGGGCACGCCGGTCAAGGGCAAGGACCTGTACATCGACATGACCGACCTTGAGGCCAAGTCCGGCACCTTCAAGAACGTCGACATCGGCGTCGCCACCGGTTCCATGACCAAGGGTCAGGTGAACCCGAAGGACCACGTCGACCCCAACGGCTACGCCCAGCAGGCGGACTCGGTCGAGATCATCGACGCTCACCAGAAGGTCTGGGCCACCTCGGCCGGAACGTTCGAACTGCCGGGCCTGCACATGAACATCGCGGCCGGCCGCCACGACTGCTTCTGACCTTCGTCTCCGCCCCCGCCCTCTCGTCTCCAGCGCACTGAAGCGACCTGTGACGGCTCGGGGGCGGGGGCCCCTCCCCACAGACGCCATCCCCCCTCACACTTGGGAGCTGCCACATGACGAGTGCCGGTGTACCCGTGCGCCCCCACACCGACGGCGGACTCACCCGCGCTCGCCGGGACTTCCGGGCCTGGCGACGCACGCGCCCCTTCTGGGCGGGCCTGCTGGTGCTCCTTGCCGCCGCGCCCATCATCTACTTCCCGTACTTCAACCTCTCCCTGGGCGCCCTGTCCGTCGCGATGTCCACCACCGCGGGGGCCGGATCCCTGGTCATCGGCCTGACCCTGATCGTCCTCGGCGGACTCCTCTGGTTCCAGCCGATCATCAGGTTCTTCGCCGGCTGCGTCTCCGTCTTCCTCGGCGTGCTGTCGCTTCCCATCTCCAACTTCGGCGGCTTCTTCCTCGGCACACTGCTCGCGGCCACGGGCGGACTCCTGGCTCTGGCCTGGGGTCCGGTGGACGGGCTCCCGGAGAACATGTCCGACGGCGCCGAGCGGCCGTCGACCACCGTCGCTCCGGAGGGAGGGCCGGGGAATGAGTGACGAGTCGCCCGACACCCGCGGCGAGACCGCGCGACCCCGCTCCACCCGGCCGCCGGGAGCCCGCCACGCCATCCCGCGGACGTCCGCGCTGACGCGCCTGCGCCTGCCCATCGGCCGGGCCCTCGCCCTGACGGCGCTGCCGACCGCTCTGATCCTCGGAAGCCAACGGCTGCCCGCGTCCGCCGACACGAGCGCGACCGCGCCGCTGTCCGCTCCCGAGGCGGGTAGTGGCGGACCAGGAGCCGACGCTGTGGACTGCGACCTTCCCGGCGAGAAGTCAGCTCCCTCGGCGACGGCTTCGCCCAGGGCCACCACGACCACCGCCCGCCCTGCTCCGTCCGCTGATCCCAGCACGTCCGGCGCTCACCGAACCGGCGGGCCCGCCAAACCTTCGGAGCAAGCGGACGACGAGGGAGCGGTGTCGCCCCGCTCCCAGACCGGCACCCCCGCCCCCTCCCCCAGCCAGACCCCCGCCCCAACAGGGCTTGCAGACATCCTCGCTCCCCTGGATCTCCTCCACGGCGACGCCGAGCAGAAGAGTCCGGCACCGGACGCGACCCCCTCGCCGAACCCAGGTGTTGCAACACCGGCACCGGCACCGACGCCGACGCCAAGGACCACAGCACCCTCCGACCCACGACTGCCCACGACGCAGGCTTCACCGTCACCCAGCCACCGCACCGCCGAGCCGTCGCCCGCGCCGAAGTCCCCCCGGGAGACCACCCGGTCGACCACAAAAGAGGCCCCCCGCCCCTGCGACATCAGCGATCTCAAGGCTCCCGAGGACAAGAATGCCGGCCGGTTCTCCGCCGAGCCGTGGAAGATGAAGGGGAGTCGCGTCGCACTGCACGACCTGGTCTTCCACGGAGTGGTGACCGTGGATACGGCCGCCGGACCCAAGCGGGTGCTCAAGTTCTCCGCAGGGTCGGTGACGATCCGCGACCTGAAGATGTCGGTACCCGTCGGCCCGCAGATCCAGCACATCGACGGAGCGCCCGGCTCCACGTCCACGTTGCGAGGCGACGGCATCACCATGTACGTCGAAAGTCTGACGGGCACTCTCTCCAGCATCGAGAACCTCCCCACGCCGCCCGTCCTCCGCCTGCACCTCACCCCCGACACGGTGCCGGAGTGGCTCTACGACACGCTCGGCGACCTCGGCCTCAAGCTCCAACTCAGCCTGGACGACGCCGACATCGACCAGGCAGGCCAGACAGGCGGAAAGCTCGTCATCCCGGGGATCCACGGGTACGGCACGCCCAGGTGAAGCCCGCCGAGGAGCCGCGGCCGACGCGCCGTCCGGCCTCTTCTCCCCTGCAGTCGTGTTGCCGAGACCGGAGCAAGTCATGAATGGAATTCACCCCTTCCGCGTGCTGCGTGCGAAACCCCTGTGGATCGCCAATGCAGTCATCACGGGGGCCCTGGCACTGCTGTTCTCCGTGCTCTATGTCGGCGCCAACATCGACCCGGCCGGCCACATGAAGAACCTGCCCGTCGGCCTGGTCAACGCCGACAAGGGAGCCGCCATCGGCGGCAAGCAGGTCAACCTGGGGGCCCAGATCACCGACTCGATCAAGAAGTCCTCCGCGGGCGGAGGCAAGATCGAGTGGAAGGTGATGGACGAGCGGAAGATGAAGGAGGAACTCGGCAAGGGCAAGCTGTACGGCGCGCTCGTCGTGCCCGGCGACTTCACCTCCTCCGCCACCGCCCTGACCGGCACCGCGACCACCGGGACCCCGGTGCGTCCGACGCTGACGGTGCTGACCAACCAGTCCGCCGGCAGCCTGGGTTCCGGCCTGGCCCGGACCGCGACGACCCAGGCGGCCGAGAGCGCCTCCCTCCGCATAGGCCAGGAACTGACCGCGCAGAGCAGCACCGAAGAGGCGCAACTGCCCACCGCGGCACGCGTCCTGCTCGCCGACCCCGCCGCCGTCACAGTGAAGGACGGCCATCCTCTCGACTCGCACAGCGGCCTGGGCCTGACGGCGTTCTACTACGCCCTCGTCCTTGTGGTCTGCGGCATGCTCTCCGCCAATGTGATCAGCGGCCAGGTCGACCACGCCCTCGGCTACACCCACAACGACATGGGCCCGCTGCGCCTGCACCGCCCACTGATCCGGGCGACCCGGGTGCAGACCCTCGTCGTCGCCGGCACCCTCATGGCGGCCCTGTCCCTGCTGATGGGCACCCTGGTCATGACCGGCGCGGTCGGCATCATGGGCATGGACGCCTCCCACCTGCCACTGCTGTGGCTGTACTCGGTGGCCGCCATCGCCGTCTCCGGGATCGGCGCGCTCACCCTCCTCGCCGTCTTCGGGACACCCGGCATGCTGCTCGTCACGCTGGTCTTCATCGGGATGGCGGTGCCGACGGCCGGCGCCACCACGCCGATCGAGGCGCTGCCCGGCTTCTACCGCTTCCTCGCGGAGTTCGAGCCGCTGCGGCAGATCACCGGCGGGATCCGCTCGATCCTTTACTACGACGCGCAGGGCGACGCGGGCCTGACCCGGGGCTGGATCATGATGGCCGTCGGCCTCGCGGCCGCCGCACTGTTCGGGTTCGGCGTCACGGGCTGGTACGACCGCAAGGGACTGCACCGCATCCCCGCCGAGAAGAAGGCCGAGGCCGAGGAGACCGCCGTCCCGGCGTAGTGCAACGCCACCCACCCAGTGCAGGGCCATTGCTCGGAATGGCCCCCGGTGTGAGTACGCCCCGTGGGGACGGGACGTGCTCACACCTCTCACGGCTCGGCGACGGCCTCTCCCCCAAGGCCGTCGTCGAGCCGCTGTGCGCGCACCGCGGAAACCGATCGGTTTTGATTCTGGCCGAATCGAGTTAACCTCGCGGTATGACCACCGAAACTAAGCCAAGTCCGCGAGAGCGGCTGCTGGAGGCGACGGCCACACTCAGCTACCGAGACGGTGTCGGCATCGGCGTCGAGGCACTATGCAAGGCGGCGGGGGTGTCGAAGCGCTCCATGTACCAGCTGTTCGGGAGCAAGGACGAGCTGCTGGCGGCGAGCCTGGAGCAACGCGCTTCCGCCTACGTGGCGACGCTCCTGCCCGCGGCGGACGAAGCAGGTTCACCCCGCGAGCGGATCCTGCACGTCTTCGCACAGGTTGAGCAGCAGGCGGGCGCACCCGAGTTCCGAGGCTGCCCGTACCTGGCCGTACAGATCGAGCTCAAGGACGAGGACCACCCTGCGAGCCGGGTGTCGCACCGGATCAAGGAGGGCCTGACGGCCTTTTTCCGTGCCGAGGCCGAACACGGCGGGGCGAGCGATCCCGACCTGCTCGCCCGGCAGCTCAGCCTGGTCTTCGACGGCGCCAGCGCCCGCGCGGGAATCGGAGCCGACCACCTGGGCGGACTCGTCTCCCCCACGGTGACCCTCCTGCTCGACGCGGCGGACGTGCACTGACATACCGCCGCGACCCGGCAGGCACAGCGAAACCCAGGGTGCCTGGCCGACGGCCGATGCTTGAACTTGCGCGATGAAACTGATCGGTTTACATTTGGAGAAACCGATCAGTTTCCTCAACGAGTGCGGGAGTCCATGATGGCGACAAATCGACCGGTGGCCCTTGTGACGGGCGCGTCGTCCGGCATCGGGAAGGCGGCGGCGCTCGCGTTGGTCGCAGCGGGTTTCGACGTGGTCGGCACCAGCCGCGACACCTCGCGCGTCTCCCCGCTCGTCGGAGTGACCTTCCTCGACCTCGACGTCGCCAGTGACACGTCGGCCACCGCCGCGGTCCAGCAGGTGATCGACCGGTTCGGGCAGATCGACGTCCTCGTCAACAACGCCGGCATGGGCGCGATCGGGGCCGTCGAGGAAAGCTCCGTGGCTCAGGCCCAGGGCATCTTCGACGTCAACGTCTTCGGTGTCATGCGGATGACGAAGGCCGTACTGCCCCACATGCGTACTCAACGACGCGGCCGCATCATCAACGTCTCCTCCGTGGTCGGCTTCCTCCCCTCGCCCTACATGGCTGCCTACGCCGCCTCCAAGCATGCGATCGAGGGGTACTCCGAGTCCCTGGACCACGAGATCCGTGAGCACGGCGTCCGGTCGCTTCTGGTCGAACCCGCCTACACCAGCACCGGATTCGAGGCCAACAGCCCGCGACCCGACACGTCCCTGCAGGTCTACGCGGACCAGCGGCGCGCCTTCGACCGCATGATGGAGACAGCGATCAGGGACGGCGACGATCCCGCCGTCGTCGCCAAGGTGATCGTCGCGGCGGCGACCGACTCGAAGCCGAAGCTGCGCTACACCGCCGGCCCCACGGCCGGACGCGCACGCGCGCTGCACCGCCTGGCTCCTGCCCGGGTCTTCGACAAGCAGATCCGCAAGCTCAACCGGCTGGCCGGCTGACACCTGCCCTGCACAGCGCAGCACTCTCAACGAAGCCTGCTGGTCAGCCGGTACGTGCCGGACGCCAGCCGGTAGGAGGCCGTGCCGTGCGCGTGCCCGAGGAATCGGAGCTCGTCCGCGCGGGCCGGCGGAGTCGTGCAGACGGTGATGGACCGGGTCCGGCGGTCCCAGCGGCTCATCAGACGGGCGGTTTCGGCCGGGTAGGCGAGGTGCTGGGCGTCCGGGTACCTGGTCTCGAAGGGGATCCATTGGTCCCCGACCAGTCGGAGTCGTCGAACCGGGACGACGTCCAGCCTGGCAGTTCCTTGCGGGCGTCGTAGGTCTGGCCGTCGTAGATGTCGTCGGCCCGATAGGGCCCGTTGTCGGTGGCCTTCCACGAGCCGTCCGGCCGGGTCACCACGGAGTGGGTCGGTGGCGGGCTACGACAACACCACCTTCGCCGTACTCGGCCCGATCTCCCTGACCAGCGTTGACCAGGCGGGCCGGGAGATCGGCCGGAACGCCGCCCGGCTCCTGCTGGAGCGGATCGAGGACCGCGCCAAGGCCTCGGTCCAGGTCAAGCTCTCCCCCACGCTGGTAGCCCGACGCATCACGGCGCCGCCGCCGGCGTAGCTCCATGACCTGGGACGTACGCCGGCATTTCTCGTGGGCTTCACGGCCCGGCCGGGACCGGCTCCGATCATTGTCCAACTCGCCAGGCACGTGCGGCTGTTGGCCTGCCAACGGGGGATGCCCCGCACGATCCCCTGCGCGATCCTGTGCATTCCTGACGACGCGGGGCGACTGACCTTCGTAGCGGCTGGGCGCGGAGCGCGTCAGGCTGTGCGGTACCGCATGCCACGGCATGTCGAGGATCCTGGCGCAATGATCACATCGGACTCTGATGGGAAAAGTATGCGAATCGTCGTCATCGGCGGAAGTGGGCACATCGGCACGTTCCTCGTTCCCCGGCTGGTGCGTGCCGGTCACGAGGTGATCAACATCAGCCGTGGCACCCGCACCGCCTACGCCGATGCTCCCGAGTGGCAGCAGGTGCACCAGGTCGTCGCCGACCGGGAGCGGGAGGACGCCGAGGGCACCTTCGGCGACAGGGTGGCCGGGCTGAACGCGGACGTCGTCGTCGACCTGGTCTGTTTCACCCTGGACTCGGCCACGGCACTGGTGGAACGTCTGCGCGGCGAGGTCGGACACCTGCTCCACTGCGGCACCCTGTGGCGCTACGGCCCCAGCCACAAGCTGCCGATCTCCGAGGACACGGGCACCGCGCCCATCGGGGAGTACGGCATCCAGAAGGACCTGATCGCACGGATGCTGAAGGAGGAGACCGCTTCCGGGGGCCTGGTGACCACCTCCCTGCATCCCGGGCACATCGTCGGTCCCGGCTGGCACCCGATCGGTCCGCTGGGAAACCTCGACCCCGCCGTCTGGTCCACGCTTTCGGCCGGGCAGCCGCTCCGGATCCCGGGTACCGGTGTCGAGTTGATGCACCATGTGCACGCCGATGATGTCGCGCAGGCCTTTGAGCGAGCGATCGAGCGCCGAGACGCCGCGGCGGGAGAGGACTTCAACGTCGTCGCCCCGACCGCGCTGAATGTCCGCGGATACGCTGACATCGCGGCCGGCTGGTTCGGACAGACCGCATCGCTGGAACCGGTGACCTGGGACGAGCTCCGCCGCACCATGCCCCCTGAGCACGCCGAGGCGAGCTGGGACCACCTCCACCGCAGCCACTGCCTCACGATCGAGAAGGCCAAGTCCCTCCTCGGCTACGCACCGCGCTACGAACCGGAGACCGCTGTACTCGAGTCCGTCCGCTGGCTGATCGACCACGACGAGCTGAAGGTGGCGGGCCCGCTCATCGTCTGACGGGAAGCAGCGATCACGTCGGATCGCCGTCCTCGCGAAGCCCGCGGGGGCGGTCGTGGCACACGGCTCGGAACCGGGCACCGGGTGGTGGGGTCAACGCGGACGGGCCGCAACGCCCATGACTGGGCGTCAGTGAATCCGGTAACTCCCAGACGGAAAGCCCTCCCTGGCAGCCAACGCATACGCTCACCGTATTGGGCGTGTCGCCGACCACGGCCACCCAGAGCCGCTTGGAGCCTGAAAGCATGACCGACCCGACTCAGGACCCCCGCTTCATCCAGGACCCCTACCCCACCTACGCGGCCATGCGGTCCAGTTGCCCGGTGCAGTCTGTGTCCGCCGGGTCCGGTGGGCGCCCCAGTTTCCTGGTCACCGGGTACGCGGAAGCGAGGGAAGCCCTCGGTGACGCTCGGCTGTCGAAGGACACGGCCGCCTTCTTCGCGGGCAAGGGGTCGCGACGTCGTCTGCACCCTGCGGTGGCGCACACCATGCTCGCCAACGACCCACCCCAGCACACCCGTCTGCGCAGGCTGGTGACCAAGGCGTTCACGACCGGGGCCGTCGCGAAGCTGCGTCCGTTCATCGCCCGGGTCACCGGTGAGCTGCTGGATCAGTGGCCCGTCGGCGAGCGGTTCGACTTCGTGGCCGGCCTGGCAGTGCCGCTGCCGGTCATCGTGATCTGTGAGCTGCTCGGAGTCCCGGAGACAGACCGGCCCGACGTCCAACGCTGGTCCGGCGAGCTGTTCGCGGCAGGCAAGCCCGACGTCATCGACGCGGCCTCGCATTCCATGGCCGACTACATGACAGGCCTCATCGCCGCCAAGCGCCTCGCCCCTGGTGACTCTCTCCTCGACCGGCTCATCTCGGCACGCGACGGAGGCGACCATCTCAACGAGGAGGAACTCGTCTCGCTGGCGCTGCTACTGCTCGTGGCCGGGCACGAGACCACGACCAACTTCCTCGGCAACGCCGCCCTGGCTCTGCTCCAGCGCCCTGCCGAGCTGGAACGCCTCCGGAGGAATCCGAACGATGTCCCGGCCGTGCTCGACGAGTTGCTTCGCTTCGATTCCCCGGTCAGTACCGCCACCTTCCGGTTCACTACGGAGGCCGTCACGCTCGGCGGTACCGATATCCCGGCCGGTGTCCCGGTGCTGGTCGCTCTCGGAGCCGCCAACCGCGACCCGGAGCGGTTCCCGTCGCCGGACGTGCTCGACTTGGACCGGGACGCCGCCGCGCATCTCAGCTTCGGCCACGGCATCCACCGCTGCCTCGGCGCTCCCCTGGCCAAGGCCGAGGCGGAGATCGCCCTGCGAGCGGTGCTGATGCGGTTCCCCGCAATCCGGCTTGCCGCACCGCCTGATCGACTGGACTGGCGGTGCACCCGTCTCGTTCGCGGGCTCGCGTCGCTTCCTGTGTCGGTGTAGCCGGTCGGCGTGCCGAAGCCATGCTTCTGCACACAGGGCGAGCAGGAAGCGGGACGCCGGCTCGCGGAGATCCTGTTCCCGTGGAATGTCCGCCGTTACGCCGTTGTCCGCGACAGGAGGACTCCCGGAATGCCTCCTTCTGCCGGTCTCATCCCTGTGGGGTCGCCTCAGCGGTCACGACGCCGGGTCGCCGTATGCGCTCTCGCCGCTCTTCGAGTTGTCTGCGCAGTTCGCTGTGCAGGTCCGCGGGCAGGCGCCCCGAGGACGCCCAGTCGACAAGGAGTTCGGCAACGTGCCGTTCTTTGATGTGGGTGCGCGCGGACATGCCACGGATGACGTCCAGGGCCAGGGACAAGGGGACCACGCCCACGGTGGCGACGATGCGGCCGGCTTGGTCCAGGAGAGCGGGTGGACGCGGTCGATCGTCGGGTCTTTCGTTGTTCTTCTCGCTCATGGGAGACCTGCCCAAGAGATGGGGGACGTGCCGTTCTGCCTGCGCAGCGCGGCTGCGACCGCGCCGGCCGCGAGACCGACGCCGGTCAGTGACAGGAGGCGGTGGCGGGCGATGACGGCCTGCCAGGAACGGGCATGGGAGGAGTCGTCGATGACGCCGTGAGCGCCGTGATCACTGCCCGGCGACTGGTCGGACCGGCAGGGAAACCGGCGCAGCAATGAGGCGTTGACCAGCTCCTTCGCAGAAGCACTCCCGCCTGACGGAAGCCGCCCTGCACGACAACCGGAACGACCCCGAAGGCACCCGTACCGCAGTCCGGGAAGCGGGTCTCAGCCGCTGCGCCGCACCCGGGCCGCCTTGCGGGCCTCCGCGAGCTTGCTCGCCTCGCTGCTCTTGCGGGACGATCTGCCGCCGGAGCCGCCCTTCGTGTCCTTGGTGGTGCCCAGGCCGCGGAACGGGGCGTTGTGGTTCTTGGGGCGCGCTGTGGCCGGCCCGCCGTCGAGAGGCTCCCCGGAGGGGGCCTTGGCGCCGGTGATCCGGCTCAACTCCGCCTCGCCGGACCGCACTTTGGTGACCTTGGGGGCGACGTCGGCGTCCGCCATGACCTGGCTCGTCTCGCGGCGCTGTCCCGACAGCACGAGTGTCACGACGGTGCCGGAGCGGCCGGCCCGGGCCGTGCGGCCCGCGCGGTGCAGATAGTCCTTCGGGTCGGTGGCCGGGTCGACATTGACCACGAGGTCGAGGTCGTCGATGTGGAGGCCGCGTGCGGCGACGTTCGTCGCCACCAGCGCGGTGACCTGACCGTTCTTGAACTGGGCCAGGGTCCGCGTGCGCTGCGGCTGGGCCTTCCCGCTGTGCAGGGCGGCGGCGGCCACGCCGCTGGCCCGCAGATGCCGCGTGAGCAGGTCGACGCCGTGCTTGGTGTCCAGGAACATCAGGACGCGGCCGTCCCGGGCGGCGATCTCCGTGCTCACGGCGTACCGGTCCGGGCCGTGCACGACGAAGACGTGGTGCTCGATCGCGGGGACGGCACTGGAGGAGGGGTCCACCGAGTGGACGGCGGGGTCGCGCAGGTAGTCCTGCACCAGCTGGTCGACGTCGCGGTCGAGGGTGGCGGAGAACAGCATGCGCTGCCCGTCGGGACGCACCTGGTCCAGGGCTTCGGTGACCTGCGGCAAAAACCCCATGTCACACATCTGGTCGGCCTCGTCCAGGACCGTGATGCGCACCCGCCCGAGGCGGCAGCCCTTGCGCTCGATGAGGTCGTGCAGCCGGCCTGGCGTGGCGACGACGATCTCGGCGCCGTCGCGCAGCGCGGCGGCCTGCCGTCCGATGGACACCCCGCCCACCACGGTCGCGAGCCGCAGCCCCAGTGCCTCGGCGTACGGGGTGAGCGCCTCACCGACCTGTTGCGCCAGCTCCCTGGTGGGCACCAGAACGAGTGCCAGCGGCTCCTTGGGCTGCGCACGCCGTCCCGCCGTCCGGGCGAGCATCCCCAGGCCGAAGGCGAGCGTCTTGCCGGATCCGGTGCGGCCCCGGCCGAGGACGTCCCGTCCCGCGAGCGCGTTCGGCAGTGCCGCCGCCTGGATGGGGAAGGGCACCGTCACGCCGTGCTCGTCGAGCGCCCGCAGGATCTCGGCCGGCAGCCCCAGCTCCGCGAAGGACGCTGCCGGGGGCAGCGCCGCAGTGGCGCTCGACGCCTCGGACGCCTCATCCTGCTGCCGGGTGTCGGCACGTGCTGATTCGCTCACAGAAAGCCTTCCTCCGAAGGGACCGTACCGAGGAAGGCGCGGCGGGGACGCGGCCACCTGCCAGGGACCGCGAAACCGGGCACCGACACAGCGACGCTGCAAATGCTCCACGCTAGCACGGGGCACATCGCCCGGGCCTCCCACGGCCGCGCCGCTCAGCCGTGCAACGACAGCCGGACCTGCCTGCCTCGTTCGCGTCGAAACGTCGAAACACCGACATCTGGAAGGCCAGACGGCTGCGACGGGAACAGCGGGTCCGGTCGGCACGGTTGCATCGACCGAGGGACCGGCGCCGCACGGGCGGGGAACACGGAGACCACGAGGTCGTCCGCCCCACCGGGATCCGGGCCCCAGGTTCGCGGCACGCCCGCCGCGAACCCGGACGACGACGCTATTTCTGCAGGAGGACTGTTTCATGACTGGCCGGCCCTTGACGCTCATGGCAGTACACGCCCACCCCGACGACGAGGCCACCGGGACCGGAGGGGTCCTCGCGCAGTACGCGGCGGAAGGCATCCGCACGGTTCTCGTGACATGTACCGACGGCGGTTGCGGTGACGGACCGGGGGGTGTCAAGCCGGGCGATCCCGGGCACGATCCGGCGGCGGTCGCCTTGATGCGCCGTCAAGAACTCGAGGCGAGCTGTGAGGTCCTGAAGATCAGCGATCTGGAGATGCTGGACTATGCCGACTCCGGAATGATGGGCTGGCCGAGCAACGACGCCCCCGGATCCTTCTGGCAGACCCCCGTGGAGGAAGGCGCGGCCCGACTCGCGGAACTCATGCGGCACTACCGACCTGATGTGGTCGTCACCTACGACGAGAACGGCTTCTACGGCCACCCCGACCACATCCAGGCCCACCGCATCACGATGGCGGCCCTGAAGATGACCGAGCTGACACCGAAGGTGTACTGGACGACGATGCCCCGCTCGATGATGCAGCGGTTCGGCGAGATCATCCGCGAGTTCGGTGACGACATGCCGGAGCCGGATCCTGCCGAGGCCGCCGCGCTGGCCAAGATCGGCCTCCCCGACGACGAGATCACCACGTGGGTGGACGCCACCGCGTTCAGCGGCCAGAAGTTCGACGCTTTGGCCGCGCACGCCAGTCAGGGCGAGAACATCTTCTTCCTCAGGATGGGCAAGGAGAGGTTCGGGGAGTTCATGGGCATGGAGACCTTCGTACGTGTCCAGGACGCCACCGGCGCGGCCGTACCCGAGAAGGATCTCTTCGCCGGACTGCGCTGATCCGCCCGCCCGACCGGCCGGCAGAGCCCCTCGCGCGGGGCTGCTGACTCGGAAGGTGCGCCACAACCCGGATCGCAAGCCCGGCGGTCTGCTCCGATCAGGACGGACCGCCGGGTCACGAGGGCGGTCTTCGGCGCCAACTGAACCGATGGCCAGGCGTTGTACTCCCTTGCCGGGAGCGCCCCCCAGCTTCTGCGGCAGCCCGGGACAGCATGACTTGCCCTGATATAAATACCGGGCGAAGGCCGACTCCCCGCTCTTGACGGGTGAGGTTGTGAACGTTCACAATCCCTAGCATGGATGTGACCGGTCACACTAGCTCCGGCAGCCGCTCGGATCCCGGACAGGAACCGCGCAAGGCCGCCAGTATTCGGGACGTCGCTCAGGCTGCGGGCGTCTCGTACCAGACCGTTTCGCGGGTCATCAACAGCCACCCGAACGTCCGCGAGGAGACCCGCAAACGGGTCGAGGCAGCCATTGAGGCGCTGGGATTCCGACGCAACGCCACCGCGTTCGCATTGGCCAGCGGCGTCGCCCGGTCGGTCACCGTACTGACGTCGAACACCACCCTCTACGGTTATGCGGCCACCCTCCAGGGCCTGGAGGAGGCAGCCCGCGCCGCGGGCTACTCGCTGGGCGTGAAGCTGCTGACGCCCGAGGACGACCTGGACCGCACCATCTCCTCGGCCGCGGCCGAGGGTGGCGGACTGATGGTCATCGGCTTCGACCGGCTCGCCGCTACGGCCCTGGACCGCGTCCCGAAGAACGTGCCGTGCGCCGCGATCGTCGAAGCGCCCTCGCACGGCCGCACCACGCCCCGCCCGGCCGTGTGGGCCGACGACCGCGAGGCGGCCCGCGCCGCCACCGCGCACCTGCTGGAGCTCGGCCACCGGACCGTGCATTACGTCGCGATCCCGACGTCGGCCGGCACCCGGCGCTCGGAAGGGCCACGGGCGCAGGGCTGGCGGGCAGCCCTGGAGGCGGCCGGCATCACCCCGCCCGAACCCCGCGGAGGCAAGGGCTGGGACGCGCAGGTCGGCTACGACGAGGGACGACGGCTCGCCGACGATCCGGGCGTCACCGCGATCCTGTGCGGCAACGACGACCTGGCCCTGGGCGTGCTGCGCTCCCTGCATCACGCGGGTCGGTCGGTACCGGGCGACGTCAGCGTCATCGGCTTCGACGACGCCCCGCACTCCGGGTTCCTCACCCCTGCCCTCACCACCGTCCGGATGGACTTCCAGGGCCTGGGCCGTGATGCCTTCGCCCTCCTGCGCGGTCAGCTGGAGGGCGACTACCAGCCGCCCGCCCCGACGTTCGCCCGCACGCACCTGATCATCCGGGAAAGCTCGGCCGGCACCAGCGCGTGAAACCCAGTGGCGCGACAGGCGCTCGCCACGGCGAATCTAGTGATGAGGACGGCCGGAGCCCCGGCAGAGGCTCCGGCCGATGGGGACGTCAGCCGGTCACAGGCGCGACGGTCACCCGGTCGATGTTGGGCGTGTACGCGGAGGAGTTGCTGAAGGTGATGGTGTTGGTTCCCGCGGCGAGGGTGACGGGCACGGGCAGGTCCCAGTAGCTGGACCAGCTGTAGTTGTTGCGGAACATGACGGTCTGCGCGGTGGCGCCGTTGACGGAGATCCGGGCGGCGCGGGAGACGACGTTGGTGTTGTAGTTCCCGGAGCCGGAGACCTGGTTGTTGGCGTAGCGGACGTTCATGACGTACCGCCCGGCACTGGGCGCGCTCACCTTGACGGTGAGGGTGTTGGCCGAGCCGTTGCCGACGTAGCCGACGTACTTGCCGCCAGACGCCCAGGTGTCCGCGGTGACGGCGGCGGTGCCCCCGAGGGTGCCGTTCTCGGCCTCGTAGGAGGTGACGCCCGTGGTGTCACCGTTCGCGGCCACGCGCAGGTCGCGCACCGTCAGCGTGGTGGAGCCCGAAGTGGCGGCGGTGATGCGGTTGTTGCCCGCGGACAGGTACAGCCGCGCGCTCTTGTCGGCGAGTTTGCCGCGCGTGGAGGGCAGTCGGACAGCGGTGGCGCCGTCCAGGGCGAGCGTGCCGGACCCGTTCGAGGAGTAGTCGGTGTGGACGGTGTAGTAGCCGTCGGTCGGCGCGTAGACGTCGAAGGCGGCCGAGGAACCCGCGCGCAGGGCCAGAGCGCCGGCGCCGGTCGTACCGGAGGCCGTGTAGGTGTACCGGGGCGATCCGGCGATGTCCGCGTACGTGGCCGGGTAGGCGGTTCCCGTGCCGGCGGCGGCCGTGAGGTCGATCTTGTCGAGGGTGACCTCGTTGGTGCCCTTGGCCAGGGTGATGGTGTGCGTGCCCGCGGTCAGGGACACCGAGGCGCCCGCCGTGGAGCGGTAGGTCCAGTTCAGGGTCGGCGCGTAGGTGAGCGTCCGGGACGAGCCGCCGTCGACGGTGAGGGTCTGGGTCGCCGGTCCGCCCGACTGGTTGCCGTAGAAGACGTTGAGGTCGTACGTGCCCGTGGTCGGGACGCTGACGCTGAAGGCGACCTTGCTGCCGGCCTGGTTCAGGCTGCCGACGTCCTTGGTGCCCGAGGTGGCGTAGCCGTACGCGTTGGTGACGCTGCCCTGGGTGTAGACGGTGCCGTCGGTGATGCTCGCGCTCTCGGCCTCGTACGACGCCGACCAGGGAGCGCTCGCCGCGGCGGGCTTTCCGGTGCCCGCGGGATTGACGACGATCCGGTAGGCCGACATGGGGTCGAGACCGGTCAGCGGCACGGTGATGCTGCGGTGCGAACCGACGGTGTACCTGCTGCGGGCCAGTACGGTCGGCGCGGGGCCCGCTCCTTCGTAGCCGCTCCAGGCGGTGCGCTCCACGGAGACGTTGACCTGGCGGCCGAACGAGGCGGGTATGTGCTGGACGACGGTGTCGGCCGAGCCGGAGGTCCCGCCGCCGAGGAGAACCTGGGCCTGCTTGCGGCCGGTGTCGAGGGACGCGATGCCCTGCAGGGTGTCGATGACGTTGGCCTGCGGCGGGGTCACCTTGGCGGTCTTGCCGGTCAGGCCCGCGTACCAGCGCAGCAGCCACCAGTCGCCGTTGGGGATGTTGGTCTGGCTGACGTTGCCGTCCAGGTTTCCGGCGACGTCCCAGTACGCCTGGTCGGCGTAGACCTTGTTGCGCTCGAACATGGACATCCACTGGACCATCTGGCCCGGGACGGAGAGGTCGCGGCGGTCGCCGTACTCGTTGATGTTGACCGGGCGGGGGCTGATGCCGGCGTCGGTCTCAAGGGTCCGGTAGGCGGCGAGGTTGCCCTCGAAGTGGGACAGGGAGCCGGGGTCCAGCTCGTGCCAGGTGGTCATGTCCGGCAGGACGTTGTTGGCCTTGGCCCACGGATAGAAGTCGCCCATGAGGCGGGCGTCGTAGTGCGTCTCGTTGGGGCCGGCGATCCTGGCGTCGGGGATGATCGACCGGATCTTCTTGTAGACGGTGGTCCAGTCGTTCTCGAAGCTGCTGAGCGCGCTGTTGTACGTGGCGGTGGTGGAACTGCCGAGCCCGGTGTACCAGTTGCCGTCCGGCTCGTTGAACGGCACCCACACGAACGTGCTCGCGTCGGAGCGGGCGGCGACCTTGCGGACCATGGTGTCGACCTTCGACAGATAGTCCGTCAGCCCGAGGTTCTCGTACGGCCATTGGGCGTATACGTCCTGCATGTAGATCAGGTTGTCGCCGCCGCCACCACGGGCGAAGGCGGGCTGGACGGCGAGCGCGTCACCGTTGGGGTGCTGCGCGCCGTCGGGCGCCTTCTGGGCGATCGAGGTCATGTGCAGGGGGGTGACGATGTTGTCGCCGGGGACGCCGTCGTCGCTGAGCCCGTACAGGGCGCCGTTGGCTCCGTGCATCACGGCCCCGGTGGCTTGGCCGAGGTCGACGGTCAGCTGCGGGGTGGCGGCCTGCGCGGCGGGGACGGTCACAGCCGTGCCCACGAGGGCGGCGGCGACGGCGCCCACGCCCACGAGAGTGCGGAAGCGTCCGGATCTACGAGCTGTTCGAGGCATGGCTGTCCTCCTCCTCCCGCGGCGTTGCGGGAGGCTGTCGGTGTGCTTGGGGGTGACCGGGGCGGGCGAACGCGCCGCGTCCCAGGGCTACTTGACGGCGCCGCTGGTGATGCCGGAGACGATGCGGCGCTGCGCGACGACGAAGACGAGGACCATGGGCAGGCTCATCATCACGACGTAGGCGAAGATCAGATGCCAGTTGTTGAGGTAGAGCTGCGCGTTGGCGACCTGGTAGAGGTTGAGCGGCAGGGTGGCCATGTCGCCTCCGCCGAGTACGAAGAAGGCGTAGAAGATGTCGCTCCAGGCGAAGAGCATCACCATGATCGTCGCCGTGGCGATGACCGGGCGCAGCAGCGGCAGGATGATGCGGAAGAAGACCCGCAGCGGGCCCGCGCCGTCCATGCGCGCGGCCTCCTCCAGTTCCTCGGGGAGGGCGCGGATGAACCCGGTCATGAAGAAGATCGAGGTGGACAGGTACATCCCGGCGTAGACGCCGATCATGCCGGGACGGGTGCCGGCCAGGCCCAGTTGGCGCAGCTCCATGACGATGGTGATCACCGCGGGTGGGAGCAGCAGCCCGCTGATGCTCAGCGCGTACAGCGTGCCGACCAGGCGTCCCGAGCGGCGGGCGAAGACCCAGGCGGCGCCCGCGCCCAGCAGCAGGACGAGGACGACGGAGGGGACGACGACCAGCAGGCTGTTGACGAAGCCCTGGACGACCTTGCCCTCGTCGAAGCTCTGCTGGTAGTTCGCGGCTGCCTGCATGTGGTGCGGCAGGGAGAGGTTGGGTTTGATCGCCTCGGCCTGCGGCTTCACGGAGGTCACCGCGACCAGCCAGAGCGGGATGCCGATGGTGACGGCGGCGATGAGCAGGACGCTGAGGGGCTGCACCCACCGCAGGGGGTTTCGGCGTACGGGGGCGAACGCGGGAATCGTGGTCACTGGTTGTTCTCCCTCCGCCGCAGGCCGACGATGACGGGCACGGCGAGGACGACGACGATGAGGAAGAGGATCAGGCTCATCGCGGACGCCTGGGCGTACAGGCCCTGGCCGAAGATGCGGAACATATAGATGTTGAAGACCTCTGTCTCGCTGCCGGGGCCGCCCGAGGTGGTGGCCTGGACGATGTCGAAGGTGTTCATGGAGCCGATCAGGGCGGTGGTCACGTTGAACGTCACCGCGGGTGCCAGCAGCGGGAAGCGGATCGACCAGAAGGTGCGCCAGGCGCCGGACCCGTCGATGCGGGCGGCCTCCAGGACGTCGTCGGGCATGCTCTTCAGGCCCGCCAGGTAGATGAGCATGGCCAGGCCCATCCACTTCCAGCCGTGGATCAGCGTCACCACGACCAGGGTCCAGGTGGTCGACCCCAGCCAGGGGGTGTCGACGTGGTGCCCGGCGAGGGAGGACAGCACGCCGTTGAGTGCCCCGTCCTGCTCCAGCAGGGCCTTGAAGATGTAGCCGACAGCCAGGGCGGAGATCAGCACCGGCAGGAAGAAGACGGCCCGGAAGAATCGGTTGAAGCGGGTGTCGCGTTCCAGCAGCAGTGCGAGACCGAGGCCGAAGCCGTTCTGGAAGAGGGCCACGAGGACCGCGTACTCCAGGGTGATGCGGATGTCACGGGCCATCGACCCGTCGTGCAGGATGGTCTCGAAGTTCGACAGGCCCACGAAGCCGATCTTCGAGTGGAACGCCGACCAGTCGGTGAACGGGTAGACGAAGTTCAGCAGGTTCGGCAGCAGGAAGAACACGCCGAAGACCGCGAGCGCGGGAACGGCGAACCACCATGGCTGGTTGGGCTTCCTGCGAGGCCGCTTGCGCGGGCCTGGACGGACCGGGCGGCCCTGGTCCTTCGCCCGCTCGGCGTCGATGACGTCCATGGTGGCGGTGTCCACCACTTTCTTACCTCCGGATGCGGCCCCCGGGCCGCCGTCTGCGGGTGGCCCGGGGAAGGGGCTGGAGAAGGGGCGCCGGTCAGAAGCCGGAGACGCCGCGCGCCTTCAGGACCTGCTCGAACTGGTCCTGGGCGGCCTGTGCGACCTGCTTCGGCGTCTTCTTGCCGTAGATCATGTCGGCCAGGGCGAGGTGCATGTCGGGCGCGGTCAGCGCCTTGACCTGGAAGACGCCGGCGGCGGTGGCCAGGGCCTTGGACTGCAGGAGCGCGGTCTGCGGCAGGCCTGCGGGGTTGGCCACGGACGGTTCCACCGAGACGAGCTTGTTGGCCTTGAGGTAGTCCGGGTAGTTCTGGCCGAGCCAGAAGGACAGGAACTGGCGGGCGGCGTTCTGACGCTTGGTGTCGCCGGTGTTGAAGGCGACGACGCCGTTGGTCTGGTCGGGCGAGTACTCGGCCTTGGCCGCGCTGTTGGCGATGGGGAACCAGCCCAGCTTCTTGTCCATCTCCGCCGTACTGGAGGTCGCCTGGATCTCGGACTGGAGCGCGGTGACGTTCACGGCCATCGCAGCGCTGCCGTCCATGATCGCCTTGCCCTGGTCGACGAACGTGGCGGTCTTGTAGTTCTTCTGGGCCAGCCCGCCGTCGAGGACCTTCGTCTTGTACTTGGTGATGGCGTCGACGATGGTCTTGTTGGTCCAGGAGTCCTTGTTCTTGTTGAGGTTGTCCCAGAACGACTGGGGCAGGTCCGTCATCTGCAGCTGCACCTGCCACTGCAGGGGCCACTTGTCGCCGCCCACCTCGAAGAACGGGGCCGCGTCCGTCTTCGCCTTGATCTTCGCGGCGTCGGCGAGCATGTCGTCGTAGCTGGTCGGCATGGTGGTGATGCCGGCCTTCTTGAAGACGTCCTTGTTGTAGTAGACGCCGAGGACGGCGGGGCTGGTGACGATGGCGGCGTAGCGGTGACCGTCGACCTGGCCGAGGCCCTGTTCCGTCTTGCCGAGCTTGGAGACCCAGTCCTCGTTGTCGAGCGGCAGCAGGTTCTTGGCCGGCTGCACGAACGGCAGGGTGCTGCCGGTGGGCTGCCAGAACATCAGGTCCGGCTTGACGCCCGAGGCGAGCTTGGTCGGCACGTTCGACTCGTAGGGGTCGGGGATCACCTCGGTGGTGACCTTGGCGCCGGTGGCCTTCTCGAACGCCTCGATGGCCTGCTTGGGCTGCGCGACGCTGTTCTGCGCGGTCCACATGGTGAGCTTGACGCCTTTGAGGCTCGCGGTCGGGTCGACCTTCCCCTGAGGAGCGGCGGCGCTGTCGCCGCCGGCGGTGCCGTCGCTGCACGCGGTGGCGGTGAGTCCGAGGACGCAGGCAGTGGCAAGGATGGAGACGGCTCTTCTCATGGCAGGATCCTTGGTCGTGCTGGAGGGACGGGGCAGGGAGAAGCGGTACTGCGGACATGGGTGAGGGCGGTCGGGAGTACGGCTGACGGGGAGGGAGCGGACGAGCGGGGGCCGCGGATCACGCCTCGCGTTCCCCGGAGCTCTCCCGCAGGACGAGCTCGGGGTCGGCCGGGACGGGCGCGAAGTCGTGGCGGTCGGTGTCGAGTTGGGCGCGCAGCAGCCCGAAGGCGGCGCGGCCCAGTCCGGGGAAGTCCAGGCGGACGGTGGTGAGGGACGGGGTGAGGAACTCGGAGTGCGGAGCGCCGTCGAAGCCGATGACGCTGACGTCCTGCGGGACCCGTCGGCCCTCGTGGTGCAGGGCCCGCAGGACACCCAGTGCCAGGTCGTCGTTGCCGCAGAGAATCGCGGTGACGTCCCGGTTCCGGGCAAGTTTTCTTCCGGCCTCGTATCCGGCCCGGGCGTCCCAGCCCTTGCCGGACGGCGCGGGAGCGGTGACGCCGGCGGCTTTCAGGGCCTGACGCCAGCCTTCGGCGCGAGGTCTCGCCGAGCGCCGGGTTCCGGTCGAGGCGGGAATCGCCACGTAGTGCACAGTTTCGTGCCCGAGCGCCAGCAGGTGCTCGGTGGCCGCCCGGGCCGCCTCGCGGTCGTCGGCCCATACGGCTGGACGCTCGGGCTTGTGCCCCGGGGACGGTGCCTCCACGATCGCGGCGCACGGCACATCGGCCGGGACGCGGTCCAGCGCTGCGGCTCCGATCTGGTCGAAGCCGATGACCACGATGCCGCCGCCGCTGTCGACGGCTGCCGCGACCGTACGTTCCAGGTCGTCCTCGGGCGTCAGCACCCGGACACCGAGTGCGTATCCCGCGGCACGGGACGCCTCCTCCAGGCCCTGCAGGGTCGCCGCATAGCCGTAGAGCACGGTGTTCGAGGTCAGCACCGAGATCGACCGGGTGACCCCGCTGGCCAGGGCGAACGCGGTGGCGTTCCGCCTGAAGCCCAGGTCGCTGATCGCCTCCTGCACCCGTCGGCGTGTCTCGTCCCTGACGCTCGGCTGGTCGTTGATGACCCTCGAGACGGTCTGGTAGGAGACGCCCGCCGCCTTGGCGACGTCGCGGATGCTGGCGGCTCTGCGCTGCCCCCGAGAGGGCTCGGCAGGGCCGCCGAAGCTTGTGTGACCGGTCACGAACATGCGAGGATTGTGAGCGGTCACAACGTGGGCGTCAAGAGAGTGCAACCGAGGCGTTACTCCTCAGACATATCCGCCGGAGCGGCACAGCTCGCCCTCCAAGCGCGAAATTCCCAGCTCAGCGCCCACGAGAACCATCGTTGGACCGAACCATCCCGAAAGGGGAAATCGCGTTGACCACTGCCGTAGTCGACAGGTCCCGTATCTGGTCGCGCCCGGAACTCGGGCTGCATGCCGTCGTGGACGCCGCGGGATCGGTGAGACTGGGAAGACCCGACCAGGACTGGGACCGTCTGGTGCCCCTGGTCGAGGTCACCGCCACCGGCCATGGCCGCATGTGGTCGGGTGAACGTTTCATCGAGACGGCCATCGGTGACCGTCTCACCTACCGGGGCCACGAGACGGTGGAAGAGGGTGGCCTGGAGCGGACGACGATCCGGCTGCAGGACCCCGTGACCGGCCTGGCCGCCGACGTCATTCTGGAGACGGGCTCGGGACAGGCCAGTCCTGGCGCCGGTTTCCTGCGGGCCCAGGTGTCTCTGACCAATGAGGGCGGAACGCCGCTCCGGCTGGAGAGCGTGACCACCCTGACCCTCGGCGGTATCGCCGACGCCGACGGCTCACTCGACGGCCTCACCCTGCACTGGGCGGACAACGACTGGCTCGCCGAATGCAGGTGGCACAAGGCCGCCTTCCGCGATCGGGTCGTCCCGCTGAGCCGGTCCGCGCACGGCCACGAGGGCCGCGGCTGCTTCGAGCGGTACTCGCAGGGCAGCTGGTCCACCGGCCGCCATCTGCCGCTTGCCGCCCTCACCGACCGTGACGGCCGGGCCTGGCTGTGGCAGGTCGAGTCCAGCGCGGGCTGGCGCTTCGAAACCGGTGAGCGGGAGGGCTCCGCCTACGTCGCACTGTTCGGCCCCGACGACGCCCACCACCAGTGGCACCACGTACTCGCTCCTGGTGACGGGTTCACCACCGTGCCCGCCGTCCTCGTCCAGGCGGAGAGCGGCGGTCTCGACGCGGCGTTCGGTGAACTCACCGACTACCGCCGCCGCATCCGCCGCGACCACCCCGATCACCGGACCCTCCCGGTGATCTACAACGACTACATGAACACCCTCATGGGTGACCCCACCACCGGGAAACTGCTGCCGCTAGTCGACGCGGCGGCAGACGCCGGCGCCGAGGTCTTCGTCATCGACGCGGGCTGGTACGACGACGACTCCCAGGGCTGGTGGGACGCCGTCGGCGCCTGGGAGCCCGCCCGCAACCGCTTCCCCGGCGGCATCGGGGAGGTCCTGGACGCCATCCGGCAACGCGGTATGACGCCGGGACTGTGGCTGGAACCCGAAGTCGTCGGCGTACGCAGCCCGTTGGCCCACTCCCTGCCGCCCGAGGCGTTCTTCCGGCGAGGCGGCATCCGCGTCACCGAACACGGACGGCACCACCTGGACCTGCGCCATCCCGCGGCCCGCGCCCACCTCGACGCGGTCGTGGACCGGCTGGTGAACGAGTTGGGCGTCGGGTACTTCAAGTTCGACTACAACATCAACAGCGGCCCCGGCACCGAGTCGGGCCCCGAAAGCCCGGGCGCCGGCCTGCTCGGCCACCACCGTGCCCACCTCGACTGGA
Organism: Streptomyces sp. SAS_270; assembly: GCF_052543295.1. NCBI lineage: Bacteria > Bacillati > Actinomycetota > Actinomycetes > Kitasatosporales > Streptomycetaceae > Streptomyces > Streptomyces sp. SAS_270. The sequence goes on along the minus strand of NZ_JBMNDS010000089.1, from coordinate 14,132 downwards.
TGACCTCCCTCCTCGACCGGCACCCGGGCCTCGTCCTGGAGAACTGCGGGTCGGGCGGACTGCGGATGGACTACGCGCAGCTGGCCGTGGTGCAACTGCAGTCCACCAGCGATCAGCAGGATCTCCTGCGCTACCCGGCGATCGCCGCCGCGGCCGCGACCGCCGTGACACCCGAACAGGCAGCCGTCTGGGCCTACCCCCAGCCGGAACACAGCCTCGACGAGATCGCCTTCACCCTCACCAGCGCACTCCTCGGCCGCGTCCACCTTTCCGGGTTCCTCGACCGCATGAGCGACGAACAGTCCGCCCTCGTACGCTCGGCGATCCGCGTGTACAAGGACATCCGGCCGGAGATCGCCGAGGCGCACCCCTTCTGGCCGCTCGGACTGCCGACCTGGGACGACGCCTGGATCGCCCACGGACTTCGCACCCGGGAGTCCACATATCTGGCGGTGTGGCGCAGAGGCCCCGGCAGTGGAAGCCACACGCTCGCCCTCCCCCATCTGCGGGACGTTCCCCTCGTCCCGGAGGTACTGCACTCCGGCCCGTCCGACGTCCCCCTGCGATGGGATGCGGCCGAGGGCACATTGACCGTGTCCTTGCCTCGCCCCGACACGGCCGTGCTGGTCCGGTTGGGTGCCGCCCGCTGAGGCGGCGCTTGAGGGAAAGGGAGCGGGCCCGCATCGCGGGCCCGCCCCCTCGCGGGGTGCGGTCTCGTATCGCGGATCGCACCCCGCCGCCACGGACTAACCCCGGCTCCACCTCTGGGTGGCGTTGCCGAGGGCCGTCCACAGTTGCACCTTCGAGCCGTTGGCCGTCCCCCAGTTGGCGACGTCGACGGCGAGCCCGTTGGAGCGGTTGATGAGGGAACCGTCCAGGCGGAACCACCACCTCTGGCTGGACTTGCCGTTGCAGGACCAGACGATCAGTTCAGTGCCCGCGGTGGTGCCGTCACCGTCCGCGGCGAGGCAGTTGCCGGAGATACGGAGTTCACCGGCGGCGGTCTGCGTGATGGTCTGGTTCGCGTTCCCGGAGCAGTCGTAGATCTGCACCTGCACACCCGTCCGGCCGTTCGGGACATCGAGGCAGCGGCCTGAGTTGGCGCCCTTCAACGTGAAGGTCGTGTCGGTCGGCAGCGGGTCCTGGACCAACTGCCAGTCCTGCGAGCCGTCGCCGGTCGACGGCGCCAGGGTGACGGCGCCGTTCTGGGTCGCACCCGTCATGAACAGGCTGGTGTTACGGACCGAGCGGAGCTTGTAGTAGCCATCGGTCGACGGTACGAGGGTCCACTGCTTGTCCGTTGCTCCGTCATCGACCCATTGTGCGAGCTTCTGCCCGGCTGTCGCACTGCCGGTCCAGATGGCGGCCGAGCGGCCGGCTGCCTTGTTGAGCAGGGTGACGTTGTCTCCCTTCGCCGTCAGATGCCAGCGCTGCGTGTCGTCGGTGGAATCCCGGGGCCGCAGCACGAGGTCGGGGACGTCGCCGGTGAGGTTCGCGTCCTGCGTCTTGCCGGCGTCAGGGCTGAGGACCTGCCCGGTCGCGCGGTTGACGAGGGTGCTGTAGCTGCCCCCGGACCGGCCGAGGTCGACCTCGCCGTACCGTATGGGGCCGTAGCCCGTGCCGAAGTCGGCCTGGAGGATGACTACGCGTCCCGTGCCCTCGACGTACTGGAGATTGCGGCTGTAACCGGCGGCGACCGGTGTCTGGTACTCCTTCCAGGTGCCGTCGCTCTTGCCGGACTCGTTCACCCAGACACTGGCGCTGCCATTCGCGTTGTAGAGGATGCGTCCGTCCGGCATCGTGACGAGCACCGGGCTGCCGCCCGTCGACAGTGCGCGTCCCCCGGAGGGCACAGGCAGGCTGGTGACCGGGAGGTCCGTCACGCTGTTCGGGTAGAACTTCAGCGGGTCGTCCGCGATCCGGTAGCGGACGTTCGCGCCGCCGCCCCAGTACTCGTACGTGAGCAGCCACTTGCCGTCGGTGGTCTCGGCGATCGTCGTCATGCCCGGGCGGCCGTTGCCGATCAGGGTCTTGCCGTCCAGGTTCTCGGTCGTGCCCGGGACGTCGACGATCGGCTGGCTCCAGGCCGACGCGCTGGTGCCGTTCCAGGTCCTGTGCACGAGGATCTGGTTGCGTGCGTCCGTGGCCGTGTCGTCGTCGGGGTCCCGGGTCGGGACTCCGGTGCCGGCGTCGAAACCGAGATAGTCGTGCTCGTCGGAGTAGTAGGCGACAAGCCGCCCGTTACGGGCTGCCAGGTACGGTTCCCAGACCGGATCGGACTGCGCGGTGGTGTTGGCGTTCGAGATGCGGCTGCCCTGCCACCCACCGGCGGCGATGATGTTCTCGATGCTCCAGGTCGCGCCGTCGTCGGTACTGGAGTACAGCGCGATCGCCACGTCCTTGCGGTCGCCGTCACCGTCCGCCGTCCAGTTGGGATCGGCGGCCTTGTGCTCCCTGTAGTAGGCGTCGTCGCCCGAGACGACGCTGGCCAGGAGCAGCGTGCCGGCCTTCAGGGTTCCGACGTCCTGCGGGAGGACGTAAAGGTACGGGTTCGTCCAATTGCTCGTGTACTTGGCGTACTTGGCGTCACTGGACAGCGAGGCCGGCGCCTTCAGGTCGGTCAGCTTCTGCCACGTCGTGCCGTCGTCGTCACTCTTGTAGACGGGCAGCGTCTGCCCCACCGGATCGCCCTTGCTGTTCTCGAACGACGCCACGATGCGGCCGCTCGGAAGCTGGGCCGACTTCGGGTAGAGAACACAGGGCTTCTTGTTGCACACGGCGCTGTCCTGCGACACGTACAAGTTCGCCTGGCTCGGCTGATACGCCGACGCACTCCCTGAAGAGGCAATGGCGAGTGCCACGCCGACGCCGAAGGCTGTCGCTGTCGCGAGGGCCCTCCGTGCCAATCTCTGGATCACTGCGGCTCCACTGATCGTGTGGTTGACGGCCACGGGAGTTGGCAGAGCAGCTCCGCGGCCGAGGGGGAGGAATTTCGCGACCCGCTCACCGATTTCGCCGTTCGTGAAAGCGCCGGGTGAACTCCGGCGAAGAATGGCGGCGAATTACGGTCGGTGAGTCATGAGCCCGATGGGGAAAGTATTGGGACGAGAGACCTCTATGTCACGGGTGCGTTTCCGAAAGTGTTTCGCAGGAGGCCCCTCCTCGAATATTGACAAGCACGCATGATCTGAAGGGACAGCGGTCGCGCAGGTGGCGCCAGAGGTATTCCGGGACGAGCCGACGGTGAATTCCCGTCCGCGCAGCTCCTGTTACGGCGAGGGAGGAGGACGCGGGGGTTCAGCCCGGGAGGATCGTGACGGCGGTGGTCATGGTCCGGGTGTGGTCGACAACTCGTGTCCCGCCGCGCAGCTCCACCTCCACGGACCGGCCGGGGTCCCCGGCCGACTGCGCGACCGTCAGCACGATGCGGCCGGGCTCGACGCGGCGGCGCAGGTCCCGCCCGGTGAAGCTGGTCATGTCCGCGTGCACTTCGAACTCCACCGTGCGGGTCTCACCGGCGGCCAGCTCGACCCGGGTGAAGCCGATCAGCTGGCGGACGGGCCGGGTGACGGACGCCACGGGATCGGTGAGATACAGCTGGGGTACTGAAGTCCCCTGCCGGGAACCTGTGTTGGAGATCGTGGCGCGCACCCTGACCGACCCGTCGACCGCGATGGTGTCCATGTCGGCCCGTGCGTCCTCGATGGCGAAGGACGTGTAGGACAGGCCGTGTCCGAACGGGAATGCGGGGGTGGGGTCGATGTTGCTCACGCCGTCGCTCCTGAGCGCGAGCGGGGGCGCCAGGTAGGTGCCGGGCTGGCCCGCCGTGTCGCCCGGGATCTGCACGGGCAGGCGTCCGGAGGGATTGAGCCGCCCGGAAAGCACGCCGGCGATCGCCGCCGCGCCCTCCTCGCCGGGGAAGAACGCCTGCACGGTCGCGTCCGCCGCCCGCGCGTGCCGGCCGATCGCGTACGGGCGACCCGAGACGATGACAAGGATGGTCCGGCGCGCCGCGCCGAGGACGGCCTCGACCAGCTCGTCCTGCACCCCCGGAAGGGTCAGGTCACCGACGTCGCAGCCCTCGCCGGAGGAGCCGAGGCCGAACAGGCCGGAGCGGTCGCCGACCACGAGAACCGTCACGTCCGCCGTGCCCGCGGCCGCCACCGCCGCTTCGATGCCGCCGCGGTCGTCCCCGGTGACCTGGCATCCGGTCTCGTGGTGCACCAGGGCGTCGGGGAACTCCCTCCGGATGGCGTCGAGCACCGTGGGCGCCTCGATCCCCATGGGGGTTGCGGGGTTGTGGGGAAGAACGTGGTTGGGGAACGAGTAGCAGCCGAACAAGCAGTGGGCGTCGTCGGCCGCGGGCCCGATCACGGCCACGGAGCGCACACCGGTGAGCGGCAGGCCCTGTCCGGCATGCGGCTGCCGCCGCGCGGCCGAGGCGTTGTCGAGCAGGACGACGGACTCCTCCGCCAGTGCGCGGGCGATGCCGCGGTTACGCGCCGAGTCGAAATCCGCGGGAGCCGTGTACTGGCCGGGGCGCCAGTCCGGGTCCAGCAGGCCGAGTTCGGCCTTCTGCGTCAGGACACGCAGCGCAGCGCGGTCGAGAAGGTCCATGGGGACGCCGTGGTCCACAAGCGCCTGCCCGTACGCCGTGGTGTGCGGCAGTTCCACGTCGATCCCGGCCTGGAGCGCGGCGCGGGCCGCCTCGGGGATGTCGGCCGCCACGTGGTGCAGGGAGGCGAGGAACGCGACGGCCCAGTAGTCGGAGACGACCGTGCCCTCGAACCCCCAGGCGTCGCGGAGGAGTTGGGTGAGCAGGTGCTCGTCCGCGCCGCAGGGCACGCCGTCGATGTCGTTGTAGGCGTTCATCACCGAGCCGACGCGTCCCTTCACCACGGCCTTCTCGAAGGGGACGAGGACGACATCGGCGAGTTCGCGCGGGCCGAGGGCGGCGGGGGCGTGGTTGCGGGCCGCCCGGGAGGCGGAGTACCCGGCGAAGTGCTTGAGCGTGGCCACGACACCGGCCGACTGCAGGCCCTGGACGTAGGCCAGGCCCAGTTCCGACACGAGGTACGGGTCCTCGCCGAGGGTCTCCTCCACCCGGCCCCAGCGGTAGTCGCGTACGACGTCCACGACGGGGGACAGCCCCTGGTGGACGCCGACGGCCGCCATGTCCGAGCCGATGGCCGCCGCCATCCGCCGGGTCAGGCCCGGGTTGAAGGTGGCCGCCCAGGCGAGCGGGGTCGGGTAGACCGTCGCCTGCCAGGCGTTGAGTCCGGTCAGGCACTCCTCGTGGGAGAGGGCCGGAATCCGAAACCGGTTCGCCGCGACGACCCGCTCCTGCAGGGCTGCCAGCCGTTCGCGGCCGGCCTCGGGGGCGAGGGGCGCCGTGCCGAACACCCGTGTCAGGTGTCCGAGCCCGTCCACGATCGCGTCCTCGAAGCACTCCGCGCCGCGGAAGGTGTCCTGCATGGGAGCGACGTCTCCGCCCCCTTCGTGGCCCGGCCACGTGCTGCCGAGCTGTGCGATCTTCTCGGCTGTGGTCATGACGCCGAGCAGGGCCCGGGCGCGGTCGGACGCGGGCAGAGTGGGGTCGTTCCACAGCCCGGTCGTCGGGCGCTCGTCGCTGATCGTCACGGTGGCATCCATTTCTGTCGCGGGCACCCCGAAGGGCGCGTGCGGGCACCCCGAAGGGCGCCGCGAAGGGCGTGGTGGAGAGGAAGAGTTGGAGAGGAAGGGGTTGGGCGCTCCGGGCACACCGGGCCCTGGCCCGTCACTTGCCGCCGGCCCCCATCAGGCCGGCCACGAGGGCTCGGCGGGCGAAGAGGTAGACGACGAGAATGGGCGCGGCGGACATCAGTACCGCGGCCAGCAGCGCCGGCACGTTCGCGCCGTACTGGGAGACGAAGTTGTACAGACCCGGCGTCACCAGCTTGGTGTCTTCGGACTGGGTCATGATCAGCGGGAAGAGGAAGCCGTTCCACGCCTGCAGGGCCGCGAAGACCGACGTGGTCGCGATGGCGGACTTCGACATGGGGACGACGAGTGTCCGCAGGGTCCGGGCCGGGCTCGCGCCGTCCAGGGCCATGGCCTCGTACAGCTCGGTGGAGATGTCCCGCATGCCGCCGCTGAGGACCAGCACGCTCACCGGCAGCGCGAACGCGGCGGTGGGCAGGATGATCCCCCACAACGTGTCATAGAGGCCGAGGTCGTTGACGATGAGGAAGAGCGGGATGATCACCGCCTGGGAGGGAATCGCAAGGCCCAGCAGGAACAGCCGGAACACTCCCGTGCTGAGCCGGCCCCTCCCCCGTACGACCGCGTAGCTGATCGGAATCCCCAGGGCCAGCACGATGGCGACCGTGCCCGCGGCCACGAAGACGGTGTTCCAGATGTACTGCAGGAACCCGCTGTCCAGGACCGTCTTGAAGTTGTCCGGCGTCAGGGCCGAGGGGAGCCCCAGCGGGCCCTTGTCCGTGTACTTCGACTGCGGTTGCAGCGCGGTGTTCACCAGCGCGTACAGCGGTACGCCGATGATCAACAGCCAGACAAGGGCGGCGGCGCCCGCGGCGTAGTTCGGGCGTGTCCTCACAGCCCCTCCAGGGTGCTCGTCATCTTGTCGTATCCGCTGAGCTTGGTGAGGAGGACCGAGGCGGCGGTGGCCAGCAGCAGCAGGAAGCTCGCGATGGCGCTGGCGTAGCCGTAGTCGTAGGTGCGGAACGCGGTCTGGTACATGGAGAAGGGCAGGATCGAGGTGTCGGTGCCCGGGCCGCCGTTGGTCAGCAGAAGCACGATGTCGAAGGCCGTGAGACCGCCGACGACCATGAAGATGGTCGAGGTGATCATCGTGTTGCGCAGCTGCGGCAGCGTGATGTGGAAGAACTGCCGCACCCTTCCTGCTCCGTCGATCGCCGCCGCCTGGTACAGGGTGTGCGGGACGGCGCGGGCGGCACCCTGGTAGAGCAGGCTGTGGAAGGGGACGAACTGCCAGCTGGTGACCAGGACCAGGCAGGCGATCGCGCCCTGCTGGGTACCGAGCGGATCGGTGCCGAAGAGCCATTCGACCTTCGAGGGCAGGCCGAAGTTCGGGTCCAGCAGCTGGCGCCACATGATGGCCGTGGCCGCCGTGGACAGGAGCAGCGGCAGGAAGAACACCGCCGACAGCACGGCCCGGTTGCGCTGGTGGCCGGCCGCCCAGACGCCCAGCAGGATGCTGACCGGCGCCTGGACCACGATGTTGCCGACCAGCAGGACGCCCGTCACGGCGGTTGCCTGCCAGACCTGGCTGTCCCCGAAGAACCGCGACCAGTTCTCGGCGCCCGTGAACTGCGGGCTGCTCAGGCCGTCCCAGTGGGTGAAGGAGAGGTAGAGCACACCCACCATCGGTACGACGGCGAAGACGAGGAAGAACAGCAGCCCGGGGACCGCCCAGGCCACGCCGGGTCGCTCCAGGGTGGGCGGAGCGGCCCGGTCACGAACCCGCGACTTGCTCGCCGGCTGCGAAGTCGTTACGGAGACCACGTGGACGTGCCTTCCTACTTCTTGATCGCCAGTACCGCGCCGACGAACTGCTTCGGCGAGCTCTGCCCGTTGAACAGCTTCTGGATCTCGGTCAGCAGTGGCGTGCCCAGGGTGAGGCCGAGCGCCTGGTCCCAGGACTGGGTGAACGCGGGGGCCTTCTTCACCAGGTCGTACTGGAAGTTCGCGTACGCCGGGTCGGTCGCCTTGGCGAGGAACTGCGCGGCGTTCGAGGTGATCGGCACCTCGCCCTTCTCGACCAGTCCCTGGACGTAGGTGTCGCTGTATGTGGTCTTGAGGAACTCCGCCGCGGTCTGCTCGGCCGCGCTGGTGGTCACCGAGAGGTAGTTGGTCGGGTTGCCGACCACGTTCGCGGCGTCGCCCTTGCCTCCCTCGACGCTCGGGAAGGCCACGTATCCCAGGTGCTTCTTGGTGAACTCCGGGTCCTCGCTCTGCTGTTGGGCGTACTCCCACGAGCCCATCAGCACCATCGCGGCCCTGCCCTTGTTCAGCAGGGTGGTGGTGCCGCCGGGGCCGTAGTTGACGGAACCGAAGCTCTTGCCGAAGGCGCCGCCGTCCACCAGCTCCTTGATCATCTGGGCGGCCTTGAGGACCGCCGGGTCCTTCCACTGCGACCAGTCACCGCCTGCGATCTTCGCGAACAGCTCAGGGCCCGCGAGGCGGTCGACCAGGTATTCGACCCACATCAGCTCGGTCCACGAGGAGCTGGCGCTGCCCGCGAGAGCGAATGGCGTGACGCCCTTGCCCTTGAAGACCTTCACCAGGTCCTGCAGGTCGGCGTAGGTCTTCGGCGGTTCGACACCGGCATCGGAGAAGACCTTCTTGTTGTAGAAGAGGAACACCGGCTGGGTGCCGCGGCACGGTATGCCCACGAGCTTGCCGTCGACCTTGCCGGCGGCCAGCGCGGAGGGCAGGAAGTGCGACTCCAGAGCGGTGTCGAGCTCGACCAGCTTCCCCGCCTTGACATAGTCGTCGAGGCTGCCACCACCCCAGTTGAAGAACATCCCGGGCATCTTCGAGGAGCCCATCGCGGTGCGCAGCTTGTCCTTGTAGCCGTCCGTGGCGATGACGGTCATGCCGACCTTGCCCTTGCCACCGGAGTTGAAGGTGTCCACGGCCGCCTTCTGGACCGGGTTGGTCGGGTCCTGCAGCGTCCAGAAGTCCACGTTGCCCGCGGGGGAGGACGTGGAGCTGCCGGACGAGCCGCAGCCGGCCACGGTGACACTCACCGCCGTGGCCGCCGTGGCGGTGAGAAACCACCGTCGCGACACTCTGTTCATCGTTGAACACCTTTCGAGTGGACAGGGCCCTCTTTCGCGGGTGCGCTTCACCCGGCAGGTCGTCCCGGACCTGTCAGCAAGGGGGCATGGATCGATGGCCACGACCGTCAGGTGCCTTACGCAAGGGTTGCGTCCCATTGCTCCTGCGGTTGAGCGGCGTCGGTCACGCTAAGCGGCGCAATTCAGCCACCGCAATAACCCAAGGGCCCTCGGTTGCGAAAGACTTTCGCACTCCGGGGGCTTGCAGATTCCGAGGTCAAACGCTTGTCTCCTGCTCGGTCCCCGGCGGTGCCGTGGACATGCGCACGACCAATTCCGTCGCTAGTTCCCTGCGCGTCGTCGCGGGAGGCTTGCCCTTGGCCAAGTGCAACAGCACACGTGTGGCCTCCTGTCCGAGCTCCCGGAACGGCTGCCGTACGGCACTCAGCGGTGGCGAGGCCATCGCGGCCACCAAGGTGTCGTCGAACGACATGACCGACAGCTGACGCGGCACAGAGATGCAGAGCTGCCGGGCGGCCTCCATCGCGCCCAGGGCCTGGACGTCACTCGCGGCGAAGAGAGCCGTCGGCTTCCCGGGGCGGTCCAGGACATGGCGGGCGGCACGCAGGGCCTCGCCGTAGTCGAAGTCCGTCGACCGGACGAGGCTCGGGTCGTACGGGATTCCCGCCTCCGTCAGGGCGGCCCGGTATCCGTGCAGACGCGCGGACCCGGCCAGCGAACTCGAACGCCCGGCCAGCATGCCGATCCGTCGGTGCCCGAGGTCGATCAGGTGCTGAACTGCGGTCGTCGCGCCGTGCCAGTTCGTCACGCCGATGCTCGGGATGTCCGCGGCCGGGGCGTTCAGCGGATCGACGAGCACCACCGGCAGGCGCTGGTCCAGGATCCGGCGCTGGTCCTGCTCGGCCAGGGTCGAGATGACGATGACGACCCCGAGCGCGTCCAGCTTGAGACACTGCTCCAGCCACTGGGCGATCGAGCGCCGCCCCGTCGTCCCGACGGTCGTGTGGACGCCGACCTCGGCCGCCGATTCCACGATGCCCCGGACGACCTCCAGGGTGTAGGGGCCGGCCAGGTCCCGGAACACGGCCAGGATCTGCCGCGGCCGGTGGGCGGCGCTCTCCCCTGCACGGACATAGCCGTGTTCGGCCAGCAACCCCTCGATCCGGGCCCGCGTCACCTCGGACACGTCGCGTCGCCGGTGGACGACCTTCGAAACAGTCGCGAGCGAGACGCCGACCTCGCCCGCTATCGAGGTGAGCAGCCCGTACTGGGCATCGCGGCGCGACCTGGATGAGCCCGTCACTTCGGCATGGCCCTCTCTGTCGGCATCAGCTGACTGCGTGCCGAGTGAAAGTACACGCCGACTCGATCACGCCACCCCGAGGAATCACGCCGAAGTCCCCATTGACCTGCGGAAATTGGACGGCCTTAGGCCTACGAAACTCTTTCGTAGCCTGAGCGGACAACTCTTGTAGGCTCCCCGCAGCCTGTTCGAGCCGCTCAGGCGCGTTACTTCCAGGAGGCCGGGAATGCCGGTGCACAGCATCCACGACACACAACCCGCCGACCGCTGGGAGGACGCTTTCCTCTCCGGCAACGGCGAGTACGGAATCATGGTGTTCGGGGATCCCCACCGGGAACGGATCGTCCACAACCATCACCGCTACGTGCTCCCCAACGAGTCGCTCGGCATGCGGCCCCCGGCCGTCGCCGACCGGCTCGAACACGTCCGTGACCTGATCCTCGCCGGGGAACGGGAGCGGGCGCAGCGCGAGTTCTCGGACGGCAGGGCCCTGGCCTGGACGCAGTCCTTCCACCCGGGGCATGTGCTGCACGTGGACGCGGTGGCCAAGGCTCGCCCGGTGGAGGGCTACCGCCGGGTGACCGACTTCGCCACCGGCGAGGTGCGGGTCACCTGGTCCGACGGGGAACGGGAGTGGGCGCGGCGTGCGTTCGTCTCGCGCCCTGATGCCGTGGCGGTCGTCGAGATCACCGGTCCGCGGCTCGACCTGGCCCTACGGCTCTCCGGCGAGTTGCCCGGATGCCCGGCCGAGGTCACCTTCACCACGTCCTCGCAGGTCACCGCAGAAGGGGAGGCGTCGCTCGCCGTCGTCGGGACGTACCCGCCAGGGCCCGGTGCGGCGGGCTTCGCCGGCGTGACCCGGGCCGTCGTCACCGGCGGCCGGATCACGGCGGAGGGAGATGTGGTCCGTGTCGAGGGAGCAAGCCGGGTGGTCCTGCTGACTCGGATGGACCGGTCGGCTCCCCTTCCCCGCACCGACGCACTCCGCGCGTCCCTGACCGAACTGCCCACCGACTACGACGAGTTGCTCTCCCACCACGCACCCGTCCATGGCGAGCTCTACGCTCGCGCCGCACTCGACCTGGGCGTGGCCGACAGCGACCGCGGCCTCCCCGTGGGCGAGTTGGTCGCGCGTGCCGACGCCGAGGTGCTGGACGGCGCGCTCGTCGAGGCACTGTTCCACTCCGGTCGCTACCTGCTGCTCAGCTCCAGCGGAGTGCTCCCGCCACGGCTGACCGGACTGTGGCTGGGGGCCTGGGGCGCCGCCTGGTCCGGCGACTACACCACCGACGCCAACATCAACCTCCAGATGGCCGGGACGGTCCTGACCGGCATGCCCGAACTCATCGAACCGTACGCCGCGTTGATCGGCGGGCAGATCGACGACTGGCGCACCAACGCCCGTACGGTCTACGGCACCCGCGGCATCCTCGCGCCCAGCCGCACCGACGGAGAGCACGGGCTGCTCTTCCACCTCGACGACGACTGGCCCTGGACGATGTGGCTGGCGGGCGCGGACTGGCTGCTGTTCCCGCTGTTCGAGTACTGGCAGGCGATCGGAGACGACGACTTCCTCGCCGGCACCCTGGCCCCGTGGCTGGTCGAGGCCGCCGTCTTCTTCGAGGACTTCCTCACCCGCGAGGACCACGAGGGGCACGTCGTCCTCGTCCCGTCCTACTCCCCCGAAGTCGGCCCGAAGGACGCACTCGGCGTGGCCGGAGTGAACGCCACCATGGACGTGGCCGCTGCCCGGCACGCGCTGACGACCGCCGCCGATGTCTGTGCACACCTGGGCATCGAGCAGACCTCGGCCGACCGCTGGCGCGCGCTCGCCGAGCGGCTGCCGCCGTACCGCGTGGACGAGCGGGGAGCACTCGCCGAGTTCGCGTGGCCGGGACTGGAGACCGCCAACGACCACCGGCACATCAGCCACCTCTACCCGGTGTGGCCGCTGCACGACATCACCCCGGACGACACCCCCGGCCTGGCAGCCGCCGCCCGCGAGGCACTGCTGCGGCGCGGCGACGAGAACATCTCCGGGCACGGCAGCCTGCACCGCGCCCTGGTCGCCGCCCGTCTGAAGGACGGGGAGACGGCGAAGGCCAACATCCTCAAGATCGTGGGCCGGAACATGCTCTTCCGGTCACTGATGACCTCACACAACCCCGATCTGGAGATCTACAACGCGGACTCCGCCCACTGTCTGCCGGCCGTGGTCGTCGAGATGCTGCTCGACTCCCGGCCCGGCGTCGTGGAACTCCTGCCCGCCCTGCCCCCGGAGTGGCCCTCGGGCAGTCTGCGCGGCATCTTCACGCGCGCCGGGGTGAGCGTCGACGAGCTGACGTGGGACGTGACGGAGGGCTTCGCCCGGGTGGTCCTCACCTCGCCGCTGGAGCGGGACGTCACCCTGGTGTGCCGTAGTTCAGTGGAGCGGCGTCAGGTCGTGCACCTGCTGCCCCGGTCCCCCACGGCGGTGACGGTCCCGCTCACTCCGCGGTGACCCTTCGACGCACCGACGTCGAGGTGCGCAGCACGAGTTCCGTCGCCAGTTCGATCCGCGACGAGGCGGGCGGCCGGCCCTCGGCCAGTTGCACGAGCACTCGGGTGGCCTCGGCGCCCAGTTCCTCGAACGGCTGGCGCACCGCGCTCAGCGGCGGGCAGGCCATGGCCGCCACGAGGGTGTCGTCGAAGGACATGACCGCCAGGTCCTCAGGAACGCTGAGCCTGCACTGACGCGCCGCCTCCAGGACGCCCAGCGCCTGCGCGTCGCTCGCCGCGAAGACGGCCGTGGGAGGGTCGTCGGAGCGCAGGATCTGGAGACTGGCGAGCAGCGACTCCTCGAAGTCGAAGTCGGTCGAGCGCACGAGGGCCGAGTCGTAGCTGATCCCCGCCTCCTCCAGCGCGGCCCGGTAGCCGTGCAGGCGCGCCGCCCCGGCCAGCGAGTGGGACCGGCCCGCGACCATGCCGATCCGGGTGTGCCCGAGGCTCAGCAGGTGCTGCACCGCCTCCCTGGCGCCGCTCCAGTTCGTCACCCCGATACTCGGGATGTCGTGGCTCGGCGCGCTGAGCGGGTCGATCAGCACCACCGGCAGCCGCTGCTCGACGATCCGGCGCTGGTCTTCCTCGGCCAGCATCGAGATCACGATGATCAGCCCTGCCGCGTCGAGTGCCACGCACTCCTCAAGCCACTGGGAGATCGAGCGATGACCGGTCGTCCCGGTCACCACGTCCACGCCCAGTTCGTCGGCCGCGTCCACGATCCCGCGTACGACTTCCAGCGTGTACGGCCCCGACAGGTCCCGGAACACCGCGATGATCTGCCGCGGTGCAGCGGGATCAGGCTCTCCCGGGCGGACGTACCCGTGCCGTGCCAGCAGTTCCTCGACACGGGCGCGTGTCGCCGCGCCGACGTCATGACGCCGGTGCACCACCTTGGACACGGTGCTGAGCGACACTCCCGCCTCACCGGCGATGCTGGTCAGCAGACCGTACTGCGCGTCCCCGTCCGCTCTGCCCCGACCTGTCACTGGTGTGCCTCGCCTTGCGCTGTCACTCGAAACCCCGCCGCAAACTAACGGGACGCAAAGCCCGGCGGCAAGGCCGCTGTGCGGAGTCGATCCGGAATCAGCGCGCCGAAGCCTCGTCATGGCAGGCGGGGCCGCCGCTCGGGTCGGCGCCATCGCGTTGCCCGGGGTCCGGTGAGCGACGCCTCAGGAGTGTGACCCCGATGGCGATCAGGACGACTGTCGCGAGGGCGGGACCGCCCAGGATGAGCATCCGCTGGAGAGAAGACGCGGCGGCGTATCCGACGCCGGCTTCGGCCGCCGCCCACAGACAGGCGGCAACGACGCTGTGCGGAGCGATGCGACGGTAGGGCAGCCGGGTGGCGCCGGCGAAGTGGGGAGCGAGGGTGCGGGCCACGGGCAGGAAGCGGGCCAGAAGGACGGCCCGGCCGCCGTGGCGGTTCATCAGCGTCTCGGCCCGCCGCCACGTGGCGGCGGGCCGAG